>DATHEW010000535.1:0-6775 GCA_035318425.1 Candidatus Acidiferrum sp.
CATTTAACTGCCACATCGTTCCCATGATCGAGAGCAGCACGGAGCTGAGAACCATCAGGAAAAGTTCTTTCTCCAGATGGGCATATTTCGGTCCAAGAATCCACAGCAACACCCCTGGGAACATTGCCGCAAACAACAGCATGACGCCGGCGATCCCGCTGAACCCGCCGAGGATTTGCCAGTAGCGACGCCAAAGCAGGCGCGGCTCATGAACACGCGCGAAGCGTGGATAGACCACATTGCCCATCACCGCGCCGACCGTGAGAAAGATCACACTCAACCGGCCGAGCGCACCGATGTCCGCCACGGAGTCGGAATGTCCGAAGATACTGATCAGCCAGATCATGAGCTGCGATTGCACGCAGTAGTAGATCGAGTTGGGCGCTTGCGACCGGACGATGCTGAGGATGTCGCGCCGGTCATCCGTGCGCGGCGGTGCTTTCAGTTCAGCCAACCGCGGCACCCAGCGTCGCAGCATGAGTTCCTGGAACGCGAAGCTGATGGTTCCCGCGAGCATTGCGACCGCGGTGTCGAGGAACGCGGTGTAAGCCGTCGCCAGCAGGACGAACCGTAACGCCGCCGACCAGACGCCCAGCAGTTGAATGCGAGTCACTTCGAGGTGCAGCCGCGGCGCAACGATCAGGACGCCCACGCTCAATTGAAAATAGAAGCCGAGCAACACCGCGGCCGTGACCATCGAGGCGTAAGAGAATGTTGCTCCGTGACCGATCAGCATCCAAATGAGGATCGGGGTCACGATGACGACGGTAATGATCGCGAAGATTCGCCGCAGCCGCATCGCGGTATGCAGGAGTTGGCCGAAACGAAACCGATCATTCCACACGCGCCCGCCGATGGACGTGAGCCCAGAGCTGATGCCGTTGTCCGCGAGCAGATTCATCGTCTGTTGCATCGTGTTGGCGATGGTGAAGAGTCCGTAGTCCGCCTTCGACAACACGCGGACCAGGAAGAGGCCGGAGGCGAATCCAACCGCCTGCACCAACACTTCCATGGAAAGAAAACGCGTCAGCAACTTCGTCCACCCAAGCAGTTTTGGCAGGCAGACGAGCCGCGGCACGGTCGTTGCCACTTGAACCCTGGCTTCCTCCATGTGTGCGATGACTGTTGGCGGTCTTGTTCGTTGATCAACCAGACGGCCCGCCCTCAACCGGCTGCAACAAGCGATTTCTCCTGCCTGCGTTCCGCCATGTCCGGCGCGATCACGTCATACAACCGCAGGTAATCCCCCGCCATCTGGTCGCGTGTGAAACGTTCGATGTTCCGAAACCCACGGGCTCGCAGCGCAGCGCCGACCGCTGGCCTCGTGAGAACAGCTTCGGCGTGTGCCTTGAAGGCAGAGGTATCATCCGGCGGCGCGAGCAACGCGGAGTCACCCAGCACTTCGGCGAGCGAGCCGGCATTCGACGCCACGACCGGACAACCGCACGCTTGCGCTTCCACGAGAGGCCAGCCAAAGCCTTCGACCCACGATGGAAAAAAGAACACGGTGGCGCGGCTGTAGAGCGCCGCCAGGATTTCCGCGGAAACGGTGCCTGGCTCATGGAACACGTTTGAAACGCTCGCGAGTTTGCGGCGTTGCCCGGCTGTCAAAGGAGCGCCACTGCAAACGAGCTCGATATCGGGATGATGTTTTCGCAATTCGAGAAACACGGAGATGACCTGCTCGCGGTTCTTGTACCACGATGCGTTGCCGTGATGCAGGATGAATGGCCCGCGCACGTTGATGCCTGCGGAGTGTAATCGATCACGCGCCTCGCCGGACGAGACAGGTGCGAGGGACTGCGCCAGACACGGAAAGATGACCGCCGTTGAGCGGGGACGCGAACCTGTGAGCCGCAGAAAATCGTCGCGGGAAGCGGACGAGTCGAAGGCCGCATGATCCGCACGACGCAGCGAGTTCAATATCCATTTCTGCTGCATGCGTCCGCTCGCACTTGGACGGTCCACGGCGAATTCTCCCAACGCGCGGCGCACCGCGATTAGGTCGTGACATGTGACGAGGATCGGTGTGCTGCCAAAACACGAATTGTAGATCGCGTTGCTGTGGTCTGTGATGTGGACGAGTGCAGGCGGATCGCCCTCGGTCAATGCGCGACGATACGCTTCGCGAAAAAGCTGCGGCGCGGACATGTATTTGTCGAGGTAGCCGAAATATTTACCCATTCCTCGCGTGGTATTGCGACCACGTCCAAATCGAGCGGGTGGCTCCAGCCGCGTAACGCGCCAGCCACCATTTTCCGCGGCGGCCTGCACAAGGTCGGAGAATTGCAGCATGCTCCATTGCGCGTCCGGCCGGTAATTGGTGATCAGGAGAAGGTGCCGCGAGTTCATGCTAGCACGCTTTCCCTCGCAGCTCGCGGTTGCACCCTTTGCAGCGCGGCCTCAACGAGACGTTGCGCGACATCCGGCGCTTGCAAGGTGGCGCGCCACTTCAACATCCGCGCCGCCTTCGAGGGATCGCCCACGATCACCCGCGGATCACTCGGACGAAAGAGTTTGGAATCGCTGCGCACATGCGCCTGCCAATCGAGCGATGCAGCGGCGAAGGCAGCCGCGAGAAACTCACGCAACGAATACGCGTGCCCGGTCGCGATCACGAAGTCCTCTGGCTCGTCGAGCTGCATGATACGCCACATCGCTTCGACGTACTCGGGCGCCCAGCCCCAGTCGCGGCTGATGTCGAGATTGCCGAGTACGAGCTCGCGTTGACGCCCCAGCACGATCTCCGCCACAGCACGCGCGATCTTCATCGTCACGAAACGTTCAGGCCGCAGCGGTGATTCGTGGTTGAACAAAATTCCCGAGCACACGCGCATGGCGTACGCCTCGCGGTAAAGCCGCACCTGCCAATACGCCGCCGCCTTCGCGACCGCGTAAGGGCTGGACGGATTCAACGTCGTCGTCTCCGTGGCCGGCGTTTGTGTCTCACCAAAAATTTCGCTCGAACACGCGTGATAGAATTTGCAGTCGAGTTTGCTGAAGCGGATCGCCTCGAGAAAATTCAACACCGCGAGCGTGATGCTCTCGAACGTTTCAACCGGTTGATCGAACGACAACCCGGGTGATGATTGCCCGGCGAGGTAGTAAATTTCGTCCGGATTCACGCGCTGCAATGCAGTGACGACGCTGCGGAAATCGGAAGGTGCAACCGTCACGAGTTCCACGCAATGCCGAACGTTCAACGTTTGCAGCGCCGTGAATGGATTGAGTTGAGAGTCTCGCGACGCTCCTACGACTCGATACCCTTTCTCCACGAGCAAGCGCGCGAGATACGCGCCGTCCTGGCCAGAAATCCCGACGATCAACGCAGTGCGGTTCAGTGGAGCGGGCGTGGAGCCATGGGATTCCTCGGCGCGTTCGATCGGGACGCGGCGTGGGGCACGCGAAACCGTTGGTCCTGAAAATCTTGCTCCTCCCATGGCCAGAGAGGCTAGCCACCCAGGCGCCCGCTTCAAATCGGGGAAAGCGCGTCAACCGCTTGCGGAGCTTGTCCCTGTTTTCAACCGGGAGGCCATCCCAAGTCGCGCCCGCCCATGATGTGACAATGGAGATGGGGCACCGACTCGCCAGCGGCCGGCCCGTTGTTGATCACCAGGCGATAACCGGTTTGTTCCACGCCGAGCTGACGAGCGACTTCGGCCGCCTTGAGCATCAGATGGCCGAGCACTTCTTGATCTTCAGATTGAGCAGCGCCAATTCGGGCGATGACTTTTTTGGGAACGATCAAGGCATGCACCGGCGCTTTGGGATTCACGTCCCTGAACGCGATCACCTTGTCATCTTCGTAAACGATGGCGGCGGGAATTTCGCGCGCGACGATTTTCTCGAACAACGTCATGGCGCGAAGTTAGCGCGGGAGAAGAGGAGTTGCAGGTTGAAAGTTGGGATGCCTTGTTTTGCAGATCTCTTGGCTAGTGACGAAGGGAAAGCGCAAAAGCGAAGAAAACTGCGATGAAGATGCACAACCCAATCCCGCCGCCCGTGACGAGCGCTAGAATCAGGCACACGGCGGCGGCGGCAAAACCAAGCAGATTAACTGGATCACTTCTCGGCATTCACAGCAAAGATGGCCAACTCATAGCTTTTCTGAGCTGCGGCCAATTTCTTCGCGAACATTCTGCGGAGCGGCGACTTCAAATGTAGATCGAACTGCCGCTTCTCAACTCACCACCAGATCACACGGCGCTTCCAGCTTTTCCCGCATCACGCAGCCGCGCAGGTAATCCACGATGTGATCGTTGAGCTTTTGACAGCGCGGGCTCCAGCGCCGCGCGCCGGCGAGTTGTTTCACGCAACTGCGCAATCCAGAAAAGCGCAGCATGGTTGGTGATTTGCCGAGATTCTCCCGCAGCTCATTGCGCAAGCGGTTGAAGAATCCAAGCTCGAAGAATTTTCCAGATTCCGCCGCGAGCAAACGCAGGTCGGAATGTGTGGCGTGCGGCGCGGACTCGGGAGGGTCACAGCACACGTTCAGGCCCAGGCCACGGAGCGCCACTTCAAGCGCCGCAGTGAATTCGCTGAGAGTCACGGACTCCTTCTTCAAGTCTTCGCGGAAATAGTGAAGCACGGCGGCTGCGGCGTTCTCAACGACGTGTTGGTCCACGTCGTTCATCGCGGAACCCATGAGTTCCACCGTCACAGTTTGGGCTGAGCAGGGAATCTTTTCGCCGTTGCTCAGTTCAAACTCCAGGCAGTCGGATCGTAAGCGTATCATGTGGCTTCTCGAGTTTTTTGATTTCATTGAGGAACTCGTCGGGCTCTTCGAAGTTCCTATAAATGCTCGCATAGCGGATGTAGGCAATCTTGTCCAAAGCGCGCAGCTCATTCATCACGCGCTCGCCAATCTCGCGAAAACCCACCTCGCCATCCGTGGTATCGAGCAGCGTGTTGTGAATCTTCTTGGCGAGCTCCTCGATGTGGTCCGAACTGATGGGCCGTTTCTGGCACGCGCGCTTCAGGCTCGTGACGAGCTTTTCCATTTCAAAATCCTCCCGCCGTCCGTCGCGCTTGAGGATTTCGATTTTGCGCGGCTTCTCAACCTGCTCGTAGGTGGTGAAACGATGGTCGCACTTGAGGCATTCGCGCCGACGTCGGATGGCTGATCCATCGCGCGCGGCACGCGAGTCGATGACTTTATCATCCTGGCATCCGCATTTCGGACAACGCATAAGCAGCGACACCCACTAATGGTGGGAATGCGTTGAAGTAACAGCTATTCCTTGTGGCCGTCAAAGAATTTTGCTTTGAATGGCTCGTTCTCAAACCGTCCGCTCTTCACGTGGCGGGTGCTGCATCTGCAGGTTTCAAGAGCTTACTTCGCTTCCTCTATCACCAACATTCCGTTGCGAACGTTCGGTGAGTCCAGAATCTGCCGTGCGCCCGAAGGCCAAACCACCTCAACTGCCTCAGCTCGTTCGGCATTCCCAAGGCCGAAATAAAGCGGCAACGAGCTGTGACCGAAGTAGCCGGACTTGCCGTCATGCAGTTGCGTGAATGTTCTTCCGCCGGCGCGCACCTTCACCAAGGCACCCAATCCATCGCGATTCGACTTCGTGCCGGCCAACTTGATCTTAAGAAACTGGACCTTCGCAGACGCCGCCAGACTGCTGAGCAGCACCTGGGGTCGATCGTTCATCTCGTTGGTGATGATGTCGAGGTCTCCGTCGTTATCCAGATCGACCATGGCAGAGGAACGCGAACTCAAGAATTCAAAAACGGGCACCAGGCCCGACTGTCCCTGGCAAAGACGGTTGCTTTGATCTGCGCCGGAGCAATCCAGGGTGAACGCGACTTTCTTGATGCGTCCTTGAGCACGTGGTTCGAGGCCGAGCAAAAACTCCGCGTTTACAAACTCCTTTCCCGCCTCATTCAGGAGAACGGAATTAACCGCGTAGCGAAAACCAAAGCCCATTCCGGCCGTGATGAAAATATCTTCATAACCATCGGCATTCAGGTCACCAACGCTCACACCCCACGGCCAAAGGTTTTCAACCCCGGCCTCGTTCGAGACTTCGGCGAACTGTCCCTTGCCGCGATTCTGGAACAGCGCATTGCCGAAGATGTTGTTGGAGGAACCCTGAAGGTAAGTCTCCGTCCAACGCGTCGTACACCAGGCTTCACTTTTGCTGCGCTCAAAATCGAGAGTGCCCGTGGTCTTGCTGACCTGTATCTGCGCGTCGGTCATGTCCGAGTGCATGTCCGTGATCAGCAAATCCATTGCGCCATCCTGATCGTAGTCGAAAAACTTGATTCCCATGGCGCCCCAGGGCGTTTTCGGAAAGTGCGCGGCGGTCTTGTCGATGAAACGTTTGCCCGCCTGATTCTCGTAGTAGCGGTTGTCGCCTTGCATGTTCAACACGTAGAGATCGAGAAAGCCGTCGCCATTCAGGTCGGCAAATGCCGCATCGCCGGTCCAGCTTCCGTCGACGAGCCCCATCTTCGCGGAAACATCCTCGAACTGTTTGCCGCCCTTATTGTGATATAGAATACTGTTCTCCCGCCGCGAGGGAATGAGGTGTCCCTGAAAAGCGTCAACCAGGCCGCGATAAAAACCGCCCGGCCCTACTGAGTTGGTGGTGTAAACGCCCACGTTGCACACGAACAGATCGAGCCAGCCGTCATTGTCGAAATCAAAAAATACGGCGGAAGAGGAATGGCCAGAGTACGTCACACCGGCATCGGTGGTGATTTCATGAAAGCGGCCGTGGCCGAGGTTTTCAAAAAGGTGATTGCCATGCCGCACTGTCGTGACGAA
>DATHEW010000536.1:0-2584 GCA_035318425.1 Candidatus Acidiferrum sp.
CATCCTTGTCGCTGAACTCGCCCTCATGCGTGATCCACGCGCAACCGGCGTACTTCAGACCAAGTGCCTTTGCTTCTTGCGCGACCTTCTCGGGCTCGGTGCGATAGCGGTCGTATGGAAAATGTCCGCTCACGGCCACAAGCCCGTGCCGTTCGAGCGCCGCCAGAAAGTCGTTCGACGTCATCTTGTAAGTCCCGGCGAGTTCGACGTACTTGAATCCGAACCCGCGCACCTTCGCGAGCGTCCCTTCGATGTCGCCCTTGTTGAAATTGCCGCGCAGCGAATAAAGCTGCAGGCCAAGCGGCCCTTCGAAACTAGCGCCCGTTCCGACGGTGGACTCAACTCGGGAACTGGCGCATCCCGTGATGACCAGGCCGGCGAGCAACAGGACTCCCAATTTCGCGTAAATGGATTTCATGAGCGCGGGATGTATCACGCACGGATAAAAAATGGAAGTTCCCGCCTCTCCTAATCCTATTCCTAATCTTGCTCGTAATCCTTGATCCAGCTGGAGATCACGCTCACGACAAACCACCGCGCGCCCGGCAATTTTCAAATGCATCGTTTGCGCGTTCCATTTAATCTCCGCGCCGATGCAGCAACTCATGGAAGGCGTTCACAAATTCCGCACCGATGAATTCGGCCGCTACAAGGCACTTTTTAAGCGTCTTTCACGCGAGGGCCAGAGCCCCCATACGCTTTTCATCACCTGTTCTGATTCGCGAGTGCTCGCTGAGTTGATCACGCAAAGTCAGCCTGGCGATCTCTTTGTCGTGAAAAACGTCGGGAACATTGTCCCGCCTGCAAGCGTTGTCGGGGCGACGAATTCCACTGCCGCCGCGATCGAGTTCGCGGTCGAAGTGTTGAAGGTCAGCGACATCGTCGTGTGCGGACATTCTCAATGCGGTGCCATGAGCGCCTTGCTTGACGGCGCACCGCAGGCGGAACACACGACGCATCTTCGTCAATGGCTCGAAGTCGCGGCACCCGTGCGCGATGTGATTCGCGAACAATACACCCATCTGAAAGATCCCGTGCGTCGCGCTACCGCCGCGGCGGAAGAGAACGTCCTCTTCGCCGTGGAAAACCTGCACACGTATCCTTCCGTGCAGGCGCGCCTGGCCGATGGCTCGCTTCGTCTGCACGCCTGGTTCTTCCAGATCGATACGGCAGACCTCTTCTTCTACGAACCGGAGACGAAACAGTTCACGCCGCTCGGGAAACCGACTTAGAAGCAGCGGCGCTTGAACGGCTTCGTTGCGCCGAGCGACAGGAACGTTTGCTCCGGGCGTGCTTGCGGCGACGACCAGTCGAACGCCTGATCGACGATCGTGTGCATCTGTTGAAACCACCATCGCGCGCCGGGCACGCGGTTCCGACGAACCATTTCGCGCTTCGGGCAACCTTCGATACCAAGTTCCATTTGTGTCTTCATGCCCGCAACGCTAGCGAGGCAGGTCAGTCAAAAACGGACTGACCAGGAAACTATTTTCGCGCGCGACTTTGCAGCAGGGCGAGGCTGGCAGTCGCTACGATCGCAACGACGATGAAGAGCGTGGAGAGCGCATTGATCTCGGGAGTGATGCCGCGTTTCACCGAAGAATAAATGTAGATCGGCAATGTCGTGGCACCGGGTCCTGTGGTGAAAAAACTCACCACGAAGTCGTCGATGCTCAGCGTGAAAGCGAGCAGTGCGCCCGCGAGAATGCCAGGGCAGATCAGTGGGAACTTCACGCGCCAGAAGGTTTGCCAGCGATCCGCGCCAAGGTCGTGGGCGGCTTCCTCAAGCGTGCGATCAAAACCCGCGAGCCGGGCGCGAACGATCATGGCCACGAATGGAATCTGAAACGTCACGTGCGCCAGCGTCATGGTGAGCAGACCGGGTTGCAGCACGTTCAAACGTTCGCGTGCTTCGTGGAACAGGAGCAATAGCGCGATGGCCATCACGATGTCGGGGATCACGATTGGCAAAAGAATCGCGGTTTCGATCGTGCGCTTGCCGCGGAACCTCGTGCCTGCCAATCCGAGCGCGAGCGACGTGCCGATGACGGTCGCGATGGCAGTGCTGCCGAGCGCGAGCAGGATCGTGTTGCGCGTGGCGTCGAGCGCGACTGAGTTCTGCGAGAGCGCTTCATACCAATGCAGCGTCGCTCCGCGCCAATCGCCGCCACGTGGCGCCGCGTTGAATGAATTCACGACGACGACCGCGAGTGGAGCGTAGAGGAACGCGAAGAGCACAACGCTCAGCGCACCCAGTGACCATTTGAACCAGCGTGATTTCATTCGGCTGCCACTTCGCGTTCGCGCCTCGCCGCGCGCGCATGCACCCACAGTCCAGCAAGCACCAGCAACGTGGCAATGGTGGCGAGTGCGGAGCCGAATGGCCAATTCTGACTAGGCCCGAATTGTTGTTGAATGACGTTTCCCAGCAGCACGGTCTTCGCGCCGCCGAGCAAATCGGGAATCACGAATTGTCCCGTCGCGGGAACAAAGACCAGCACAACGCCGGCGATGATCCCTGGTCTTACCTGCGGCCAGATCGCATGGCGGAACGTATTCCAGCGCGCGGCGCCCAGATCCTGCG
>DATHEW010000537.1:0-4290 GCA_035318425.1 Candidatus Acidiferrum sp.
CGATGTCGTGGACATCGCCTTTCACGGTGGCCATGAGGATCTTACCCTGTGCCCGCACAGCTTTGCCCGCGGCAGCCATCTCAGCTTTCTCTGCTTCCATGAACGGCGTGAGATGTGCGACGGCCTTCTTCATCACGCGCGCGGACTTCACCACTTGCGGCAGGAACATTTTGCCCGCGCCGAAGAGATCGCCGACCACGTTCATGCCATCCATCAACGGCCCTTCGATCACGAGGAGTGGCTTGCCCAGTTTCAGTCGCGCTTCCTCGGTGTCTTGAGTGATGAACGCGTCGATGCCTTTGACGAGCGCGTGTTTCAAGCGTTCTTCGACCGGCGTGCTGCGCCAGGCTTCGTCCACTTTCGCTTCGGCCACGCCGCTTGCACCCGCAGCTTTTTTCTTCAGTTCTTCGCCGAAGGCAACGAGGCGTTCCGTCGAGTCCGGGCGGCGATTGAGCAGCACGTCTTCCACAAGTGCGAGCAAGTCCTTGGGAATCTCGGCATACACTTCGAGCATGCCGGCATTGACGATTCCCATGTCAAGCCCGGCGCGGATCGCGTGAAAAAGAAACGCGCTGTGCATCGCTTCGCGCACAACATTGTTGCCGCGATAACTGAACGAGATGTTGCTGATGCCGCCGCTGACTTTCGCGTGGGGCAGATTTTCTTTGATCCACTTCGTCGCGCGGATGAAATCGACGGCGTAATTGTTGTGCTCCTCGATGCCGGTACCGACCGTCAGCACGTTCGGATCAAAGATGATGTCCTGCGGCGGGAAGCCAACCTTCTGGACGAGCAGGTCGTAGCTGCGCTTGCAAACCTCGGTGCGCCGCTCGAACGAATCCGCCTGGCCGCGTTCATCAAACGCCATCACTACGACCGCCGCGCCGTAGCTGCGCACGAGACGCGCTTGTTCGAGAAATCTTTCTTCGCCTTCCTTGAGCGAGATCGAGTTGACGATGCCTTTGCCCTGACACACGCGCAGACCGGCTTCGAGCACGCTCCACTTCGAGGAGTCCACCATCAGCGGCACGCGCGCGATGTCCGGTTCGGACGCGATGAGATTCAGAAAACGCGTCATCGCCGGCGCGCCATCGAGCATGCCTTCGTCCATGCAGACGTCGATGATCTGCGCGCCGTTCTCGACCTGCTGTTTGGCGACGGTGAGCGCTTCGTCGAATTGATTGTTGAGGATGAGTTGCTTGAACTTCGGCGAACCGGCCACATTCGTACGCTCACCGATGTTGATGAAATTCGTCTGCGGCGTTTGCGTGAAGGCTTCCATGCCGCTCAGGCGCAAGTAGGACTCGATCTTCGGGATAAGCCTCGGCGGCAGATCGCGCACGGCGTCCGCAATCGCTTTGATGTGCGCCGGCGTGGTGCCGCAGCAGCCACCGACAACGTTGAGCCAGCCTTGCTCCGCCCACTCGCGAAGCTGCGGCGCCAGCGAGGCCGGCGTTTCTGGAAAACCCGTCTCCGAGAGCGGATCAGGCAAGCCCGCATTGGGGTAAACACATACGTGCGTTTCTGCGAGCTTCGAGATTTCTTCCACGTACGGGCGCATGAGGTCGGGCCCGAGCGCACAATTGAAACCGACCGTGAGCGGTTGAGCGTGCGAGATGGAATTCCAAAACGCTTCCACCGTTTGCCCGCTCAGCGTGCGTCCCGCGCGGTCGGTGATCGTGCCGGAAATCATTAAGGGAAGGATGCGCCGGGCAAGCGCGCCACCGTTTGCGTCGGGCTGAGGACAGCCCGCCCTACCAATGCCACGTGATTCAAAAACCTCCGTGATCGCAAACAACGCCGCCTTTGCGTTCAGCGTGTCGAAGATCGTTTCGACGAGCAGCAAATCCACGCCGCCATCGATCAGCGTTTCAATCTGCTGCCGATACGCGCGGCGCAATTGATCGAAGTTTACCGAACGAAAGCCTGGATCATTTACATCGGGCGACAGCGAGCAAGTCACCGACATCGGCCCGATCGCACCCGCGACGAACTTCGGCTGGCCGGTTTTGTTGGCAACTTCGTCAGCGGCTTTGCGCGCGAGGCGGACGGCGGCGACGTTCAGATCGTGCGCGAGTTCGCGCAGCGCTTTGTCGTTAATCACTTCTTCAAAGAACGCCTGGTCCTTTCGACCGTCGCGATGTTTGAAGAAGAAGTCGTGCTGGCCAATCGTCGTCGCAGAAAAAGTGTTCGTTTCGATGATGTCCGCGCCCGCCATTAGATAATCGCGATGAATCTCCTCGATCACTTCCGGCTTCGTGAGTTGAAGCAACTCGTTGTTCCCCTTGAGGTCCTTGCCTTTCCAATCGCGAAAGCGCTCGCCGCGAAACGCCGCCTCATCGAGCTTGTAGCGCTGGATCACCGTGCCCATCGCGCCGTCAATGACGACGATGCGCTCGCCCAGCAATCGCAGCAGTTCCGTGGATCGATTCGTTGCCTTCATCTCAGTGGGCGGTACCGTGCCGTATTTGAATGAACAAATCAAGAAATCCGAATACGAAGATTTGTTCTGTAATTAATGTGCGTGAGGGGTTTGCGTTTGCTTTCACTCTGACCTCCGCGCTCAATCCCGGCCACATTCCGATGAGAACTTTTCTGGTTACGTGCCTGTTGCTGGTGGCGCGCGGTGTTTTTGCCGCTGAGCCCACCTTCGATCATGGGGCCGTGGGAGGAGTGATCGAGGAGAACGATCTCGTGGTGGAGACAGACCGGCACTACACGCAAGGGATCAAGCTGTTCTATTTTCACGCTGACAATTTTCTTCCCCTTGGCAGCAAGGCAATTTCCGAAACGATTCCTACGATCGGCTTTGAGAGCATCGTCGCGAAATTCGGATACACGATCGGCCAGAGCATTTACACGCCCGGCGACATCACCAACCGGATGTTGCAAGCGAAAGACCGGCCGTACGCCGGATGGCTTTACATCGGTGCTGTGTTGCAGCGGCGCGGCTGGAGTTTCGGACGGAAACTGACCCAGGAGGAATTTAGCGTGGATGCCGGTGTGATCGGTGAATGGTCACTGGCAGAGGAAGCTCAGACATGGGTTCACGAATCGCGCAACCTCGACATCCCGGCCGGCTGGCGTCACGAGTTGAAGAATGAACCGGGCCTGCGGTTCAAGTATTCGCGCGCTGTTCGGTTGTTCGAGCGAGAGGCAGAAGGCTTCGGTTTCGATGTCACACCGCACCTCGGCACGAGCCTTGGCAATGTCGATACATCGCTGCGCGCCGGCGGGATGGTGAGGGTCGGATACAATCTGCCCGATGATTTTACGTTTCGGACCATCGACTCGGTCGGCACCCCGTCGGGCGGCGCTTCGGTGAGCAACGCGATTTGCTGGAGCGCGTATGTCTTCGCCGGATTTGAAGGACGCACGGCTCTCTACAACGAAACATTGGACGGCAGCCTTTGGCACGAGAGCCACTCGGTGCAGCGGCGCTGGCTGGTGGGCGACACGTATCTCGGTTTCGCCGTGATTCTTCGCAAGCACTGCGAAGTCGGCTACACCCACACCTTTCGCTCACCAGAGTTTCGCGGCCAGAAGGAACACGACTCCTTTGGCGCTGTGTACGGCGCGTGGCGTTTTTGATGCCGGTGCGTCGCTGCGCTGAAGCGAAACAATCTTTGCGCGACGCGAAGCTTCCCGGCTACGTTCACGTCCAACACCGCGGAACGTATGAACAAGCTCTCCATCGTGATCGCGATAGTCGTGGGACTTCTTGGAGGCGTTGCCGTCGATCGTGCCTGGACTGGCCGAAGCAATTCCCCTGCGGGCGCCGGCATCGCCCAGGAGGGCTCTGTGAATGCGGGCACGAATTCGATCCTTGCGCGCATGCGTGCGCGCAACACCAACTCGGCGGCCGTCACCCGCGGCGGTGGCCGCGTCACGCTGAACCAAATCGCCGCTGAAGTTTCGCGCGCGCAATCGCTCTCGTATCAGAACCGCTACGCGGCGTTGCTCGAACTCGCGAACCGCATCGATTCGTCGGACATTCCTGCCGCGCTTCAGATCGCGCTGAAACTTGCCAATGCCGAAGCCCGACAGACGCTGGTGTATCGATTGACCGCGCGCTGGGCGGAGCTTGATCCGCAGACGGCCATGGATTTCGCCAACACCATTGGCAATGCGAACCTCCGAAACAGCGCGACGGAATCCGTGTTGTCGTCGTGGGCGGAGAAGGACCTTTTGGGAGCCACCAACTGGTTAAAGAAACAGCCCGCGGGTGCGCAGCGAAATCGTTTTCTGCAAAGCATCGTGGCGGCGATGGCGCGCAACAATCCGCAGGAT
>DATHEW010000538.1:0-2056 GCA_035318425.1 Candidatus Acidiferrum sp.
AACTCGAAGCCGTGATCAACTCTTACGAAGTCGCGTGGCGCATGCAGAACAACGCGCCGGACGTCATCGATCTCGCGAAGGAAACTCCGGCGACCCTCGCGCTCTACGGCGTGGGTGACAAGGCGACCGATGCTTTCGGCCGCCAATGCCTCATGGCCCGACGGTTGTGCGAGGCAGGCGTGCGTTACGTGCAGATCAATTATGGGGATGACACGGCGAATCCCGCGTGGGACCAACACTCGAATTTGCCGAAGCACGCCGACCATGCGCGCGCGGTGGACAAGCCGGTGGCTGGATTGCTCGCCGATTTGAAACAGCGCGGTTTGCTGGAAGACACGATCGTCTGGTGGGGCGGCGAATTCGGCCGCACGCCGTACGCGGAGAAGAATGGAACCGGGCGCGACCACAATCCCGGCGGCTTTACCGTGTGGTTGGCGGGCGGTGGCGTGAAGCCGGGATTTGCGTTCGGCGAGACCGACGAGTTCGGCCATCTCGCGGTAAAAGACAAAGTCCACATGCACGACCTGCACGCCACGATTTTGAATCAACTCGGCCTCGACCACGAGAAGCTGACGTATCGATTTGATGGACGGCCCTTCCGGTTGACCGATGTGAGTGGGCACGTTGTGAAAGAGGTTTTAGTCTAGAGCGATTGCCAAGAATAGTTTCCGCCGTACTAGAACTGCCCAGCTTGCTGCACCTCACCGACCCGCAGCCGATAAGGTTCTCCCAGAGATCGGAAATCACTTTTGGCAACCAGTCTAATGCATTCTCGGTTTGCCTGGCCCTGGCGCGCTGAGGAGAGCGAGGCCTCTAACTCGCACCGCACCGGGTCGGAACTCGGTGCTGCGCTGGCGATGCGGGGAAGCCTGGTTACTTACGCTGGAGCAGGCGCTGCATCGCCGAGGCCGGGGAGCTTGGGTGAAGCAGGCTTCATGACTTCGGGAAGCGGCGTCGCGGCCTGGGCGCCCATCGGCGGCTCGACATTGAGCGGTGGCGGCGGTGGCGGGGTGAATTTGCCCGTGCGGATGATTTCCTCCACCTGCGATCCGTCCAGAGTCTCGTACTCCAATAGCATGGTCGCGATGAGTTCCAGCTTGTCGCGATTGGTGGCGATGATCTCGTTCGCGCGATCGTATTGCTGCTTGGTGATCGCCCGCACTTCGCCGTCGATATCTTCGGCTGTCGCTTCGCTGTACGACTTGCGGCGCATCATGTCGCGGCCGAGGAAATATTCGTCGTCCTCACTGTATTGAACCATGCCGAGCTTGTCGCTCATGCCGTATTGGCAAACCATCGCGCGCGCCATGTTCGTAGCCTGTTGAATATCACCGCCGGCGCCGGTCGAAACGTCACCCGAGACGATTTGTTCCGCGATGCGACCGGCCATCGTCATCGCGATCATGTCTTCCAACTCGCGTTTCTGGTAATTCAAAATGTCTTCCTTCGGCAGCGACATGGTCGAGCCAAGCGAAGGACCGCGTGGGATGATCGTGACCTTGTGCAGCGGGTGCGTGTGCTTGAGCATGACGTTCACGAGCGCATGTCCGGCTTCATGCCATGCCGTGAGCTTCTTCTGTTCGTCGGTCATCGCGAGGCTGCGGCGCTCGCGTCCCCAACGCACCTTGTCGCGCGCCTCTTCAAGTTCAGATTGGCCAACAGCTTTCTTGCCGGTGCGCGCAGCGAGGAGCGCCGCTTCGTTCAACAAGTTGGCGAGTTCCGCGCCGGAGTAACCGGGTGTTCCACGAGCGACGACTGACAGATCAACTGACGGGTCGAGCTTTACGTTGCGCGCGTGTACTTTAAGGATCGCTTCGCGGCCGCGCACGTCCGGCAAATTCACCGTGATGCGGCGATCAAAACGACCGGGGCGGAGCAGGGCAGGATCGAGCACATCTGCGCGGTTCGTGGCCGCGATGATGATGATGCCTTCCTGGGTGTCGAAGCCGTCCATCTCGACGAGCAACGCGTTCAACGTCTGTTCGCGCTCATCATTGCCACCGCCGAGGCCCACGCCACGGCTGCGACCCACGGCGTCAATTTCGTCGATGAAGAT
>DATHEW010000539.1:0-6235 GCA_035318425.1 Candidatus Acidiferrum sp.
GCATAGGTCTTCGCTTTCTTTTTAGCACTCCGCCTCACCTGTCTGCAAAATCGAAGAAACCTCAAAGAGCCGGACCAGTGCACGGGTCCGACTCTTTCTTTTTTTGGAGATGATTCACCACACGGAGGCACAGAGAGCGCAGCGGAGGGCTTGCGCGGACGTGGTGGGGTTCGTCGCGCTCCGTCCAGGCGCACGATTTCCGTGACCCGGGCGTGGACCTCAGGCGGGTTTCTCTGACCGGGCAGTGGGGTGGTCTCCGCCAGGCACCGGATGATCGAGAACTTTCTTCGTCTGCGTGGCGCGAAAGCGTTCGTAGGCCGCGCGGAACTCGGAATGTTTTCCGCCGAGAATGGTTGTGGCCAGCAAAGCGGCATTCGTCGCGCCGGCTTTGCCAATCGCGAGCGTCCCAACGGGAATTCCTGCGGGCATTTGTACAATGGAAAGCAGTGAGTCGATTCCCTTGAGGTCCTTTGACTTCACCGGAACACCGAGCACGGGCAACGAGGTCTTCGCCGCACACATGCCGGGAAGATGCGCCGCGCCGCCTGCGCCCGCGATGATCACTTCGATCCCACGTTCCGCCGCCGTGGATGCATACTCGAATAGCAGGTCGGGCGTGCGATGCGCGGAGACAACGCGTGACTCGTAAGGCACGCCGAGTTCGTCGAGTTGTTTCGCCGCGTACTCCATCGTTTCCCAATCGGATTGCGAACCCATGATGATGCCGACCAGTGGCGCGCGCGCTTTCTGCATGTGGGAATTACAACGGTGGAGCAGGGAATCGTCGAGCCTCTACTTGGCTGCTTCGGTGAGCGCGTTCACGACCATGCCCGACGTGATGGCTTCAGGAAGGACGATCGTCGGCTTCGAAGTGTCGCGCGGATACACGAGAACGAGCGGGACACCGGCGCGTCCGAACTTCTCCAACTCAGCGCCGATCTCCGGTGGAAATCGCGTGTAGTCCGCGAGCAGCGCCAGCGCATTAAGTTCCTTCAACTTCGCAGTGACTGAGTCAGCGGCGAGAGCGGGCTTCACGATGGCATTGCACGTGGCGCACCAGCGCGCGGTAAAATCCACGATAATAGGACGGCCCTGCCCGCGACCTTTCTCCACCGCGTCAATGCTCCAGCGTTTCCAATCGTATCCCTTTGGCGCGAGCGCCAGAGAATTCTCGGTCGCCGCGCTCTTGGGTGATCGCCAGGCCAGCTTCTGTTCGAGCACCCACCATCCGCCGAACAGGATCAGCACGAGCGCGAGGCCGATGGCGATTCCGCGCCGCGATGCGCCGCGTTGCACGAACGTGCCAAAGATCCATGCCGCCGTCGCAATGATGACCAGCAGCAGGCCCAGCCACCAAGTGTCCCTGCCGAAGAAACTTTCCGTGAGGCTCAACAACCACACCGCCGTGGCGAGCATCGGGAAACCCATCGCGACTTTGAAACGTTCCATCCACGCGCCGGGCTTCGGGAGGAATTTTAGCAGGCGCGGATTCCAACTCAGCAGCAGGTACGGGAACGCAAGGCCGAGCGCGATGGTGACGAAGAACAGCACGATCACAGGCGCCGGTTGCACGAACGCGAACCCAAGTGCTGCCCCGAGAAACGGCGCGGTGCAGGGCGTCGTGAGGATCGTCGCCAGCACGCCGTTCATGAACGCGCCTGCGGTTCCATGTCGCGATGCCGCTTCGCTGGCCGATGTCATCGCCTTGCCGCCGAGTGTGATCTCAAACACACCGAAGAGATTCAGCGCCACGAGCGTGACGATGACAGTGAGCAGCACGAGGAATTGCGGATTGCTGAACTGAATTCCCCAGCCCGCTTTTTGTCCTGCGGCTTTGATGGCAATCACGATTCCCGCGAGCACGAGAAACGAGACGACGACGCCGAAGGTGTACATGACGCCGAGCGTGCGTACGCGGCGCGGCTCTTCGCGGCTCTGCTGGACGAACCCGAGAATCTTCAGCGCGATCACCGGCAGCACGCACGGCATGATGTTAAGAATGAGTCCGCCGATGAACGCGTAAACCAGCCAGAGCGCGAAGCTCTTGTCGCTTCCCGCGGCTTGCGTGGACACCGTCGACCTGTCGTCTGCCGGGACGAGGGTGACTTCGGAAGCGACCGTTGCGCCGTTCTCAGTCGCAACGAGGATGCCGCGAATCTCCTTCGGCCAAGCTCCCGCTGCGCTCTCGACTACCTTCGCGAGCTGAACTGGGCTGCGCGCGGAAACGACCTGCGTGGTGGCGCTCACGGTGGCGTTCGTTTCAGCGTATGGAAAGAAATCTGCGTTCGTCACCGCAGCGCTCCATTCGATCACGAGCCGACGCATCTTCGGGCCGATCTCCCCAGCCCAACCGGCTGTCGCGGTGCCCGTAAGTGTCTTCGATGGTAACCGTTTCTCGGCTTCAGCCAACGTCGCGCTTTCGGCGCTGGGCTTGGATTTCGTTCCAACAGTGAGCGTTGCGGAAACAACATTGCTGCCGGGAATGCACAGACCGTCGATCTTGCACTCGAGCCACTTCGCGAGCGCTTTCACTTCAACTGATCCCGCAGAAGCGCTCGATGAAACGGTGAGCGGAACTACCAACACGGCACGGTCATGATAGACAAAAGTTTTGCTGCCCAGCTCCTTGTCCACGAACGCTTCGGGCACGGGCCATTGGATCGCGCCGGCAGAAAGCGTCGGCGGCAGGTCCCAATGGATCGTTGTTGGGATGCCAGAGTCGCCGCCATTCTCCCAATACGTGTGCCAGCCCTCGTCCATCGTGAGTTCGATGCCGGCGAGGACCGTGTCGCCGGGCTTTGCGATCTCGTGAGAGAGAATGAGGCGAGCCGTGGTGTTGCGTGCGGTTCGTTGGAACGACGGGAATTGCGCGGACGCTGGCACCAGCCACGTCAGCAACAACAGACAGAGAATCCCTCGAACCGGCAGCATGTTCGTAAGATGCAGGAACGCAGCTTTTGTTCGATGGAAATTTACGCGCGCGACCGGCTCACCCCGCGCTTGCACCGTGGCGGGCGCGTCCTTATTCATTCCCGGCTTTATGAATTACAAGATTTCGCACCGCGCCGCCTCGCTCTCGCCCTCGCTGACCCTGGCCATTGATTCCAAGGCCAAGGCGATGAGGGCCGAAGGGCTCGACGTCGTCGGCTTCGGCGCGGGCGAGCCGGATTTCGACACGCCGCAGCACATCAAGGACGCCGCCATCGCCGCTCTCAATGCTGGCTTCACGAAATACACGCCGTCGAGTGGCATTCCCGAATTGCGCCAGGCCATCGCAGACAAGTTCAAGCGCGAGAACGGGCTCACGTACAAGCCATCGCAAGTGATCGTCTCCTGTGGTGGCAAGCATTCGTGCTACAACATCATTCTCGCCACGTGCGAAGCGGGCGATGAAGTGATCATCCCATCGCCGTATTGGCTGAGCTATCCCGAGATGGTGAAGCTCGCGGGCGCTAAGCCGGTGATCATCCAGACCACGGACAAGACGGAGTTCAAGATCACGCCCGAGCAATTGCGATCCGCGATCACGCCGAACACTCGACTGTTGGTCTTCAACACGCCGAGCAATCCCACGGGCAGCGTTTACACGCCCGAAGAAGTGAAGGCCATCGGCGACGTATGCGTGGAGAAAGGTGTGCTCATCATGAGCGACGAGATTTACGAGCACCTGCTTTACGACGGCGCGAAGCACAAGAGCGTGGCGAGTTTCTCGCAGGCGCATTACGACCACACCATCGTCGTCCACGGATTCGCCAAAGCGTGGAGCATGACGGGATGGCGGCTCGGATTTCTCGCCGCGCCGGAGCCGATTGCGAAAGCGATCGATGCCATTCAATCCCACAGCACGAGCAACCCGACGAGTTTCGCTCAGAAGGGCGCTGTCGCTGCGCTCACGGGATCGCAGGAACACCTGAAGACCTGGCTTGTGGAATACGACAAACGCCGCACCTACGCGTGGAAGAAGCTCAACAGCATCCCCGGCATCAGCTGCGTGAATTCGAAGGGCGCGTTCTATCTCTTCCCGAACATCTCCAAGCTCGGGCTGAAATCATCGGACTTCTGCGCGCGTTTGCTGGAGCAGGAGAAGGTCGCTGCTGTGCCCGGCATCGCTTTCGGCGCAGACGATTACATGCGCATCAGTTACGCCACGAGCATGGCGAATATCGAGAAGGGATTGGAGCGGGTGGAGAAGTTTTGCGGCGGGTTGAAGTGAGTATCAGTGCTTGTGATGGCGCTGATTCCGGACGAATACAGAACGATCCGCGGAACTTAGGTGACCATGAACTTTGCAGCGCAGAAATACCCGATTGGTGTCTGTCTGTGGCAGTGATGGCGTTACAATCTCGTAGCTGCTCTGAACAGGGCTGAACGTGTTCCAATCTTTCGATGCGGTTCTGGAGTGGTCTCCGCGACAGATCAAAATCTTCGGCGTCGAGAGTTCATTCGACATCGCAATCAAGCTCGGTGGAAGAATCTCGTCGTGATCGTTCGCCCAGAGTCGGGCAGCCAATCCGATGGAGAGCATGTGGTTCCCGCACGCTTTTTCTCGTGCGCGGTTTTTTGCAAACCGAGCTGCGAAGAAGATCGCGGTTGCTGTTACGGCGACGATACTGATTCCGATTACGAGGCTTCTCTTCACGTCATTCCCGCAACGCCGCTGCGATCGGCAATCGTGCCGCGCGAATCGCGGGGAACAATCCGCCGAGCAACCCGATAATGGCCGCACCAACAATGGCCTTGGCCAGAAGCGCGGGCGTGACGGCAAAGGCGAAGGCAATCTGGCTCCACGTTTGAAAATTCATCGTCGCGGCGCTATAGCCGTCAAACGCCAGATACGCCGCAAGTCCTCCGATGATTCCTCCAGTTAGCGCGAGCGCCAGTGATTCGAGCAGGATCGAGAACACGACGGGCGCGGCTCCGAATCCGAGGGCCCGCAACGTCGCAATCTCCCGCCCTCGCGCCGCCACGGCATTGTACATCGTGTTCAATGCACCGAGCAGCGCTCCCAAGGCCATCATGGCGGCAATGAAAGTTCCCAGAACAGATATGAACTCTGTCGTGATGCTCGATTGTTCAGCATAGAATTCGTCCTGGCGCACGACGTTTACTTTCACTTGAGGATTGGACGTGAGCGCATCTTTGAATTCCCGAAACTTCTCCGGCGAGGCGAGCTTCGCATAAACGGACTGATAAGAGTCACCGCGCTGGTAAGCGGACTGAAGCACTGTGGTGTCCGCCCACATTTCCGATTCAGACATGCCACCGCCTGCAGAATAGATTCCGACGACGTTCCATTCCGTTGTGCCGAGTTTGATGGTCTGCCCAACGTCAAGTCCGGCAAATTCACGCGCGGCGCTGACTCCAGCAATGACTTCATTGCGTCCGCGTTCGAACATTCGGCCTTGAACGATTTTGATGTCGCCGCGAACGGCCAGACCGGCGGCTTCGACTCCGCGAAACGGCACATTCGCATCGGTGCCGGTGGAGCGTTTGGGAATGTTGATGATCACGAACAGTTCCGACGATGCGAGGACGTTGTCGTTTTCGCGAGCCAGACCCGGAGCATCTTTGATCACCCGCACGTCGTCTCGACTTAAGCCGCTAGACAGTTCATTCCTCGCGCCGTCCCGCAATACAATCGCGATGTCGTGCCGTCCCGTCGAGGTGACGGCACTGCGGAAACCTGCTGCGATGGAGAGCACGCCCACAAACACCACCACCACGCCGGCGATACCGACAGCCGCGGCCGCAGAAGCGCCCTTGCGTTGCGGAATTGTGCGCAACCCGAACCATGTGACGGAGGCGATTTGGGAAAACCAATTGACCATAATTCGCCTTTTCTCATCCTTCGCGCCGCAGCGCTTCCGCCAGGCGCAATCGCATTGCCTGCAGCGCCGGCAGAATTCCTGTCACCATACCGAGCGCGAACGCGAACGTGACACCAAGCAGGAGATCACGCGGCGGAATGTAGAACAGCGGAAAGTATGTCTGCATGAAACTCGACTTTCCCATTCCCGAAACCGCCAACCAACCCAGGAGCAAGCCAGTGACTCCTCCGAGCATTGCGATGACTGTCGATTCTGCCAGGACAAAGCCCAGCACGAGTTCGTTGGAAAAGCCGAGAGCTTTGAGCACGCCCAGTTCCTGTGTTCGCTCACGAACGGATTGCGCCATCGTGTTACCCGCCACGAGAAGAATGGTAAAGAAGACGGCTGTTACGATCAGTGAAACGATC
>DATHEW010000540.1:0-4934 GCA_035318425.1 Candidatus Acidiferrum sp.
CGGAGATCATCGCTGAATTGTTCGACGCTGATTTTTTCATCCGGGCCGACCGGACGCGTTTCGCCGTGCGCGCGGCAGTCGAAGGTGAGCAGGCGAAATCCGGCGGGCGGTTTGAAGAGATCAAACGTCTGGAGGACATCCGCTCCGAGTCCGTGTTGGAACACGAATGGAATGCCGCTGCCGATTTCGCGATAATGAAACTGAATCCTGTCGTGTTCGAATTGCGGCATGTTTAGTCCGGGAGTTTCGAGCGAAGGAAACGGGTTGCCGCCGGCACCTCCGCCTCGCTCAAGCCGTGCATCACGATCGCTCCGCTGAAATTCATTCGCGCCAGTGTATCGAGATAGTAATTCCAGTCGAGGATGCCGCGTCCCGGCGGAACGGTTCCCACGCTGCCGTCCGGCGCGAGTTCCTTTGCATGTGCCATCACGATGTCCGTGCCGAGCAATTGAAACGCTTCCTCGATCCGATCGCGCACCCGCCCGACATCGCCGTGATGAAACAGGTTCGCCGGATCGAGCACGATCTTCACACGACGCGATTGGAGTTCGTCGAGAAGTTGCCGCGCCTTGCGAACCGAACTGACGACGTTGCCGGTCTCTGGCTCGACGCCGAGCACGATGTCGTGCTGTTCGGCAATGACAATTGCCTCTCCCATGCTGCGCAACAGGTCGCGCCATGCTTGCGGCGAACTGTTCTCCGGATGCGCGCGCCACATGTCTTCGGGGTCGCGCGTCCCCGTGCAAAGTGTGATCAGATCGCAGCCGATCTCTCGCGTCGCCACAGCGAGCGTTGGCAGCCGCGTGAGATGATTTCGCAACGCCTGCGCGTCTGGATTGATCATGTTGAACGTGCCGGAAACGCCCGTGATGGAGATGTCTCGCGCGGCGCAATCGGCGCGAATGTTCGCTGTGACCGCAGGTTCGACCTTGTCCGGCAAGGTTGGCAGCCCCACGCAGTTGAAGTTGAAATGCACCACGCGCAGCCCGTGCGATGCGACGGCATCGAGCGCTTGACGGAAGTGCGCGCGAGAAAAGGTCTTCGCGAAAATGCCGAGTTGCATCACACCGCGCCTGTCGCGTCCGCCAGCTTCACCGATTCACCGCGCTCGACACTTCGGGCGATGGCAACGAGCGCGCGCATGGCGGCGGCGCCGTCCTCCACCGTTGCGCCGTGCTGTGGTTTGCCGTGGAGGATCGTGTCGGCGAAGCCTTCGATTTGGAGTTTGTAGGTATGAGCATCTTCACCGAGCGGACGATGAAACTGGCGGTCGCGCTCAGAGAAGCATTCCACGACGCTCGCCTTGTGATACCACGGCAGAAAGACATGGCCCTTCACGCTCCCGTGTTCGCCATAGATCTGAAACCCTTCCTCGAAATCACCTCGCACCGGGATCGTGAGATCAAGGTGCCCGAGCGCGCCACTGGCGAGTTCGAGTTCGATGAACCAGGTAAACGCATCGCATCGCTCAGACAAACGCGCGCGCACGCTGACGATCTCACCAACAAGAAATCGTGCCGTGTCCACGAGATGGCTCGCGTGTGTGAGGATGAAGTAGCGGCGCTTGTTGGCTTTGGGATTTCCTTCCGGCCGTCTCGCTTGCGCACTTTGGCGAACGATCGGCTGGAGGTTGTCGGTCATTGAGTAGCGATGCGTGGAGTCGCAGTACCAAGCCTTGAGCGCGATGAGTTGGCCGAGTTCATCGCAAATGAATTTCTGTGCGAAGGCGATGCCGGGATCAAAGCGGCGATTGTTTCCTACCTGAAGTTTCAGTTGGGAAGAATGAACTCGTGCGCTCAGTTCCTCGCATTCTTCGACGGTTGTGCCGAGTGGTTTTTCCAGCAGCACATGCTTGCCGGCCTCGATCGCCTTCAACGCGAGCGGCACGTGAAACTGGTCCGCGACACCGATGATCACCGCTTCGACCTTCGGGTCCGCGAGCATGTCGTCGAAGTTTTTGTAGCTCACGCGCGGCTCATGGATTGCGGCCATCTTCTCGCGCAGATCGTCGGCGAGATCGCAAATGGCGTAGAACTCCGCGTTGCGTGCTTTGCGACAGGCGTCGAAGTGAGCGATCTGGGAGATCGGCCCGCAGCCGAGGATGCCGATGCGAAGGAGGCGTTGTTCTTTCTGAATCATTTCAACTCTGGATATCGTTGCCGCAGCGACTCGCGCAACGCGCTCAGTTTTTTCTGCTCGGCAATGTGAGTCAATGCCTGCACGTGGTCCTCGACCGACACGTCGCGCAACGTCCCCTCGCGATGAATATCAATCGCCTGCGACATCGCTTCCGCACCAAGTTGCGGATTCGGCTTGCCGCTCGCGTCCTTGATCGAGTTGATCGCTGAGCCGGCGAGGAACATCACTCCGTCAGTGATGCCGCGGCGTTCGGCGTCCGCAAGGTTCAGCCCGATGTTTCCCTGATCGAGCGCACCAGCGCGGACGATGATCGTCGGCTTTATTCCGTGCAGCGGCATGGCAAGCACACGCTCGCTGGCTTCCCATTCAGCGCCATACGGTTTCAGGAACGGCGTGCCCGGCCGCACCGGCGCAGTCTGGCGGAAATCGATCCCGTCCAACCGCGCGAGCAGGTCGATCACTTCGCGGAAGATGCTGCGCGTCTTTACGCCGATGCCCGCGTTGTGACCATAGATCGTGGGCGGTTGCGGCAAGTGTTTCGTCGCTTCACGCACCATCCGCACGGCACCACTCGCGAACGATTCGCTGAACATGACGCCGGTCGCTCCGGCATCCAACACCGCGTGCAACGTTTCGAGCATCTCCTGCGGCGCGCCGGTGATGTGCGGTGAGAAAATGATGCCGCGCCCGCCGCGCTGGTTCTGCGCGCGCGAAATCGATTCCACCGCGCGACGCGTGCGCTCGGCGACCGGCGAATAAGGCAGGCGTGGGTACAAATTCTCATCCTCTTTCACGAAGCAGAAGAGCGGACAGCGCGCGACTTCTTGCGTCAGCGCACCGACTTCGTCGGGAGTGATGCCGGCGGTCGGCTTGAGAATTGTTCCGAACATCGGAGCGTCAGCCGGCCAATTGGTCAGCGCGCGCACTCCGGCTGGCCCATGCGCCGGTCCCGGAAAGCTGCGAATCACTTTCTCTGGAATCTGCAACGCCACCAGTCGCGCATTCTGATTCTCATACACGTCGAAGATGATCGCGCCCGCCACGGTGTGAAGAATGTCCGTCGAGGTGAGATGTCCGTCCGCTTGCAGCAACATCTTGAGCGGATACGCGATGTGCAGCAGGCCGATGCGTCCCGTGTTGTCCCACGGATCGATGCCCACAAACTTGCCCGTGCATTGTTCGATCAACGATCCCGGCGTGATGTCCTTCGTGCCACTCGTCGCGTGATAGCTGATTTCTTTTGCGGCGTGCTCAAGCGACCACGAACGAAGCGCGAAGAAGTACGTGGCGACGATGAACTCGTCGAGTTGCGGTGCGGGCTTGGCAGCAAGGCGTTCCGTGATGACGCGTCGCAACGCTTCTTCACGCGCATCGAAGTCGTGCCAGAGGAGTTGGAGTGTTTCAGCGTGAATCGCGCGGATCATTTCGAGAGCAAGTTGCCGGTGCTGTCGTGCAGTTGCAGACCTTGGCCTGCAATTGTTTCGGCCGCTTCCGCAATGGGAACATTGCGTGGCACGTTCGCCGTAGCCCCACGCGGGCGCGCCCAATGGACAGCATTGCGGATCACGCGCAGGACTTCGGGTTGGTGATAGATCGGATACAACTCGTGACCCGGACTGAAGTAAAACACGCGTCCCGCGCCGCGCGTCCAACAGCAACCGCTGCGCAGCACGTCGCCGCCTTCAAACCACGAGATGAAGACCACCTCGTCCGGCTCGGGAATGGTGAACGGCTCGCCGTACATTTCGCTCTGCGGAATGACGAACGACTCCGCAAGCCCGGCGGCAATCTCGTGCGCGGGGTTCACGATCCACACGCGTTCACGCTCACCGGCTTCGCGCCAACGGAACGCGCAGGTAGTACCCATGAGTCGCTTGAAGATTTTCGAGTAGTGACCCGAGTGCAGCACCACGATGCCCATGCCGGTGTTCACGCGCGCATGAACTCGCGCGACAACTTCGTCGGAGACCTCATCATGCTTTGCGTGGCCCCACCAGAGCAGTACGTCGGTATTCGCCAATCGTTCGACGGTCAACCCGTGCTCAGGTTCATCAAGCGTGGCTGTCGTGACGCTGATCTCTGAATCGGTTGAAAGGAACGCGCGAATCGCCTCGTGAATGCCTTGAGGATAAATCTTCGCGACCGCCGGTGTGCTCCGTTCGTGAACAAACTCGTTCCAAATCGTGACCCTGATCGCGCTCACTGGTACGCCGATGAAACGCAATTGCTCCTCGGCGCAGCAATTCAATTCTTCCCAGCGGTGAAACGAAGCACTCGCGATTTTGCGGTCGCTGGGAAAGGTTCTAACTCAGTACCACGCGTTTGTCGGATTCGCGGGTATGTAAGCGTCGGCAACGCCGTACGTTTTTGGAAACGTAAAGTATTCAGTGTGACCATCGAGGAAGAAAATGTTTAGCGAGCGCGCGTTGCGGCTGTGCCATTGCGTTCGCCGGTCGGCAATGGGGCGATTGCCATGCAACACCCAGTCGCCGGCGACCAGCTTATTGTCCGTGCGTTGAAAGGAAGTAGTCTTAACGGGCGGCCCATAAGATCCGTTCTTCAGAGAAAGAATGTATTTGATGCGAAAACTGTCTTCGCCGGTTTGCATCAAATAACTGTTGCCGTAAGCGTCCCATGCAGAGTTCACGTTGCCTAGCGTGTCCCCTTTGTCGCGAGGGCAATGAAACACTTCGACTGCATTTGCAACATAAAGGTTGAGCGGTCGATCTTTGATATCCACCGAACTTGAGTCGTAAACGGCAGTGTTGCCGCGTTTACCGCCAAACGTCGGCCAG
>DATHEW010000541.1:0-13120 GCA_035318425.1 Candidatus Acidiferrum sp.
GTCTGGAAGACATGAGCATCGAAGAGGTTGAAAGTTTTCTCATCAAGAAGACGTTGACGCGTTTTGAAGGCAACGCGAGACGTGCGGCAGAAGCGTTGGGCCTGAGCCGGAGCGCGTTTTATCGGCGATTGGAAAAATACAAGTTGTAGCGGCTTCGCCTCGAAGCACGAACGATGACCGACGATCAAAAGCTACGACGGAAACCGAAGCTGACTTTCGAGCATCGCCTGGTTTTCCTAACATTGATGGCCGGACTGCCGGCGACGATTGTTGCAGCATGGTTTCTGTGGACCGCTGACTTTTCTCTGCAAACGCGTATCACGATCAGCGTTCTTTTGCTCACATGGTGGTTATCTTTCACGCTCGCTGTTCGTCACAAAATTCGGTTCCCACTTCAAACATTGGCCAATCTGCTGGCGGGAATGCGCGACGGAGATTTCTCCACGCGCGCCCGTGGTTCGACTCGCGATGACGCTCTCGGCGAACTCGTCATTGAGGTGAACACGTTGGCGGAGACGTTGCGCGAACAGCGGCTCGGCGCAATGGAGGCGACCAGCCTGTTGCGCACCGTGATGACCGAAATCGAAGTCGCGGTGTTTACGTTGGATCAGGATCAACGTCTGCGCCTCGTGAATCGCGGCGGAGAAAAATTGTTGGCGCGCGCCAGCGAGCAATTGCTCGGACGCACCGCCGAAGAACTCGGACTCGCCGACTGCCTCCAAGGCGACTCCGTGCGGACGCTGCAAGCCACGTTCCCCGGCGGCATGGGACGCTGGGGAATGCGACGCACCCGTTTTCGTCAAGGCGGCGTGCCTCATCAGTTGCTCGTGCTTACGGATTTGAGCCGCGCACTGCGAGATGAGGAACGCCAGGCATGGCAACGGCTCGTTCGCGTGTTGGGACACGAGCTAAATAATTCTCTGGCACCGATCAAATCGATTGCCGGCAGCCTGGAAAATCTCATGCAACGCGAGCCGAAGCCCGGGGATTGGGAGGAGGACATGAATCGTGGTTTGGCGATCATCTCGGCGCGGGCCGAATCGCTCACTCGTTTCATGGAAGCCTATTCCACGCTCGCGCGATTGCCTCCGCCGAATCGCCGTCCCCTCATGGTGGGTGAATGGGTTCATCGCGTCGTCCGTTTGGAGACGCGCGCGAAAGTCGCTGTGAATGAGGGTGCTTTAGTGACGATTCAAGGAGACGTGGATCAACTGGATCAACTGCTTATCAATCTTCTCCGCAACGCCACGGATGCCAGTCTGGAAACCGGCGGCTCCGTCACGATCGGTTGGCGGAAGAACGGAGCGTTTGTGGATGTAGCGATTATTGATGAGGGAGCCGGGCTATCGAACACGGCCAACCTGTTCGTTCCTTTTTTCACGACGAAACCAAAAGGAACGGGAATCGGACTTGTGTTGAGCCGGCAGATTGCGGAAGCCCACGGCGGGAGTGTCGCGCTGCAAAATCGCGCCGAGGGGCAGGGATGTGAAGCGCACGTGCGGCTGCCGTTGTAATCGATTACTGCTTGGAGCGCGGCTGTGTCGTCCTCGACCAGCCGCAGCATCCGCATAAAACGAAGGTGCTGCGGCGGGTCTGTGACACAGTCGCGCTTCTCGTCCCGGCTTTGGGATGAACCGATCCCATAAGCGGAACGACCGCGGATGGATTACACAGTATTCACACCGTAGTTCGAACGATTGGCTGCTTGGCATCGCGCTTGCAAAGCGAGCTTCATCAAACTGCGACAAAAGTTCATCCGAAGTCTCGGCGCTTGCGCTTGGATCCTGTTCTTCGTCGCGCGTGCAGATGCGCAAACCCACTTGGTGCGTTCGCTCTCGCTCAAGGAGTGCCTCCAAATCGCCCTGGAGCACAGCCTCGATATCAAGATTGAACGGTTCGCGCCGCAGATCGCGGACTATCGTTTGAATGTCGCGTATTCGGCTTATGAACCGACGTTCGATGCCCTCAGCACGCGCACTTTCGATAAGTCACCGGGAGGAGTCGATGACGAGAATCGTCCTTTCCCCGGCACGAAGACGCGCACCGATGAAGTAGCCGCGAGCGTCAATGGCGTACTGCCGACGGGTCTCTCTTACGATTTGGGCGGGCGCGCGCAAGACAAGTCCGGCCGTAGCGCGACCGGGCCATTCGAAGGTTCGGACGGACTTGTGTCCATCGAGCTTCGTCAGCCGTTATTGCGGAATTTTTGGACGGATGGAGTCCGTCTCGAAATCCAGATGAACAAGAGGTTCCTCAAAATCTCCGAGGAGGAGTTCCGATTGCGCGTGATGAACGTCGTCACCGCCGTCGAGTTCGCCTACTTCGACTTGAAACTCGCGTGGGAGAATTTGCGCGTCCAACAATCGGCGCTGGTACGCGCGGAACAATTGCTGGCGGGGCAAAAAGAACGAGTTGCTCAGGGAACGCTCGCACCGCTCGACGAAAAACAGGCGGAGTCGCAAGTCGCTTCGCAGCACGCGGACGTGCTTTCGGCGGAGCGGATTCTTGCCGCGCAACAGAACGAGTTGAAAAGCCTGCTGAGTGACGATTTCAAGGTCTGGCAGGACGTCGTGATCGAACCGGTGGACGAACTGACTGCGCCGCGACAAAGTTTCAGCCGGGCCGCAAGCTGGGAAGTCGGCATGGCGCAACGGCCTGAGTTGCAGCAGGCGCGTTTGGAATTGCAGCGGCTCGGCTTCGTTTTGAAATACCGGCGCAACCAAATGTTTCCGCAACTGGATGTGGTCGGCAGCTACGGCTACAACGGCGCGGGTCGCGAGTTCAGCAGGACGCTGAGTGGCTTCGAGCGACGCGACAGCCCGTTCTATTCTTATGGAGCTGAGTTGTCCGTGCCGCTCGGCAACGGGTCCGCGCGAAACAATTACAAAATCGCGAAGTCGGAGAACCAACGTTCGCTGTTGCGGCTGCAACAGCTTGAGCAAACCGTGCTCATCGAGATCGAAGATGCGGTGAAGCTGGCGCAAACGAACTTCGAACGAGTCGATTCGACGCAGAGGGCTCGCCTCTTCGCGCAGCAAGCACTCGATGCCGAGCAGACGAAGTTCGAGAACGGACGCAGCACCAGTTTTTTCGTCCTTCAATTTCAGCGGGACCTGACCACCGCGCGTCTGCGCGAAGCGCAGTCTCTGGCCGACTACAACAAGGCGCTCGCGCAACTGACCCTGCGTGAAGGCACAGTGCTCGACCGAAACAATTTGAAACTGGAGGTCAAATGATTTTCCCACTGCTGGGACTGAAAAGTCCCAAACGCGAAACAAGTGCTGGCCACGGAGGCACAGAGACACAGAGCGTAAACAGCCTCTTTTCTTCTTTCTCTGTGCCTTTGTGCCTCTGTGGCAATTCCTTCCTGGAGTTTTCGTCGCATGGCATCGCGTCTGCATATCGCGGATCTCAACACGTGCGCTAAAACTCATGGACATTGCTCGACCAGATCAGGCGCGGAAGAAACGACGGAAGCGAATACTGTTGGCAGTCGCAGCGCTTCTCATCCTCAGCCTCGTCACCGTCGGATTGGCTCAACTGAAACCGGCCGCTCCGACTGTCGAGAAAGCCTCCATTTGGACTGACACCGTGAAGCAAGGCCAGATGCTCCGGCAGGTGCGCGGGAATGGAAGCCTGGTTCCGGAGCAAATTCAATTCGTTCAGGTCGAGACAGATGGCCGGGTGGAAAGAATCCTCGTGCTGCCGGGCGCTGAAGTGAAAGCTGACACTGTGCTGCTCGAATTGAGCAATCCACAACTGAAGCAGGACGTGTTCGACGCGGAGTGGCAGCTCAAAGGCGCGCAAGCTCAACTCACCAAACTGAAGGTCACTCTCGAAAGCGAACGGCTCACACAGAAGTCTCTCATCGCTTCACTGAATGCGGACCTCGCGCAATCCAAGTTGGAGGCCGAAGCGGATGAGAACCTTGCGAAGAAAGGATTGGTCGCGTCGCTGACTTCCAAACGCTCGCGCGCGCGAGCGGACGAACTCGCGTCGCGTCTGGAAATCGAACAGGAACGCCTACGCATCAGCGAGGATTCCGTGAAGGCACAAGTGGCCGTGCAGGAAGCTGACCAGGAAAAGATTCGCGCGCTGCTGGCATTGAAGCGTCGTCAGTTTGCCGCGTTGCACGTGACGGCGGGCACCGACGGCGTGCTCCAACAGATCGGCGATACGATGATGTTGCAAGTCGGCCAGCGTGTTACGCCCAGCGCCACGCTCGCGAAGATCGTTCAGCCGACGAAACTCAAAGCCGAAATCAAAATCGCCGAGACGCAAGCGAGAGACATTCTGATTGGCCAGGTTGCTTCCGTCGACACCCGCAACGGAATCATTCCCGGCCGCGTCGTGCGCGTCGATCCTTCGGTGCAGAACGGCACCGTGACGGTGGACGTGAAACTGGAAGGCGAATTGCCGCGGGGTGCACGGCCTGATTTAAGCGTGGATGGAACGGTTGAACTGGAACGGCTCGACAACGTTCTGTACGTGGGCCGTCCAGCGCAAGGGCAGCCGGAGAGCACGATTGGGCTATTCAAAGTCATCGAAGCCGGACGCGGCGCCATACGGACTTCGGTGAAGCTCGGGCGCAGTTCCGTCAGCACCATCGAAGTCCTGGAAGGTTTGCAGGTCGGCGATCAAGTGATCCTTTCCGACATGTCGGCATGGGACAACCACGAACGTGTGAAGCTGAATTGATTTGCCACAGAGGCACGGAGGCACAGAGATGGATTTTGATAACGAATTGACGGAGAAGATTATCGGAGCAGCGATTGAGGTCCATCGCCTGCTCGGACCAGGACTATTGGAGTCCACCTACGAGAAAGCGCTCTGTATTGAATTGGAACTGATCGGTCTGAAACATGAGTGCCAGGTGGCCGTGCCGGTCATTTACAAAGGCAGAACGATTGGGGAATACCGCATCGATCTCATCGTAGCGGATGAAGTCGTGGTCGAGGTAAAAAGCGTCGAGCGATTTGATCCAATCTTTGAAGCACAGATTCTGACTTATCTCAAAGTAACCGGCAAACACATTGGCCTGCTCATCAATTTCAACAACCGGCTGCTGAAGGACGGCATCAAACGTTTCATCAAATAGCTCTGTGTCTCTGCGCCTCTGTGGCAAAAAATTATGAACTCCACTCCCGAACGTTTAATCGAACTCGAAAGCATCAAGAAAGTTTTCCTCACGGACGAGGTTGAGACGCACGCACTCTCCGGCATTCACCTGACCATCAATCGCGGAGAATACGTCTCGATCGGAGGACCGTCCGGCTGCGGCAAATCAACGTTGCTGTCCATCCTTGGTTTGCTCGATACGCCGACTGAGGGCAGCTACACGTTGAATGGTAACCCGGTGGCCAACCTCGACTTCGCCGCGCGCGCCCGCATCCGCAACAAAGAGATCGGGTTCATCTTCCAGAGCTTCAATCTCATTGGCGACCTCACGGTGTTCGAGAATGTCGAGTTGCCGCTGACCTATCGCGGCATGAACGCGGCGGATCGCAAGGAGTCGGCCATGCGCGCACTGGAACGAGTCGGAATGGGGCACCGCGTGAAGCATTACCCGTCGCAGTTGTCGGGCGGTCAGCAGCAGCGTGTCGCTGTCGCGCGCGCGCTGGGTGGGAAGCCCAGCATTCTTCTCGCGGACGAACCAACGGGGAATCTCGATTCAAAAAATGGCGACGCGGTGATGGAACTGCTGCGCGAGCTTCACCGGGAGGGCGCCACCATCTGTATGGTCACACACGACCCGCGGTTCGCGCGCCACGCGGACCGACAGATTCATCTCTTCGATGGCCGCGTCGTGGAAGAAAGCGCGGAAGAGAAAACTGCCACAGAGACACTGAGGCACTGAGAAAATGAAACCCAAACCGTCTCTGTGACTCCGCGCCTCTGTGGCCAACATTATGGAACCTTTCATCCAACTGCGAAATCTGGAAAAGAGCTTTCCGACGAAGCCCAGTCCGACCTACGTGCTGCGGCAAATCACGCTCGACATCGCCGAGGGCGATTTTGTCACCTTCATGGGGCCGAGCGGCGCGGGCAAATCCACACTGCTCAGCGTCATCGGTTTTTACGATCATTCGTGGGCGGGCGAATACCACTTCAACGGTGAGGCGGTGCATCGCTTGAACCCGAAGAAACGTGCCGCGCTTAACAAAAAGCACATCGGCTTTGTCTTTCAGCAGTTCCATCTGCTCGAAGATCTTACCGTGGCCGAGAACCTCGACATCCCGCTCTCCTACCGCGACATCAAAAAGTCCCAACGCGAGTCACTCGTCGCCGATACGCTCGACCGCTTCGGAATCGTCGCGAAGAAAGATTTGTATCCGAAACGAGCAGGATCCTGTCGTGCTCTATCAACACGTTTTTCCGGGCTACGCGGAGGCGATGGGCCTCACATTGCTGGCCGGACATTTCATTTCCGAACAAGAGGCAGGCGCGACCAACAACACCGCAGTGGTGGTGAACGAAATGTTCGCCAAGCGGAATTGGCCGAACCAGGACGCGATCGGAAAACGCATTCGAGCCCCGGGCGAAAACAACCCGTGGCTGACCGTCGTCGGGGTGGTGAAAGACGAGAAGCATTACGGCTTCGACCAACCAATGCGACCAGGCGTTTTTCTTCCGTACCGAGTCGATCCTGCACGACAAATGACCATCGCCGTTTGCGCTTTCAACGATCCAACAACTCTCGTCGCAACCATCCGCACGATGATTCAGAAAACCGATTCGGATCTTCCGATGTTTCAAGTGCGAACCATGTCCGAACGCGTGCAAAGTTCACTCTGGCTGCGCCGCTCTTATTCGTGGCTCTTCGGCTTCTTCGCGGCAGTCGCGCTCACGATGGCGCTCGGTGGAATCTACGGCGTCATCTCCTACGCCGTCAGCCAGCGCACAAGCGAGATTGGCATCCGCATGGCGCTCGGCGCGCAGCGTAACGACGTGCTGCGACTCATCCTGCGTCACGGCGCGATGCTTGCGGGCATCGGTGTCGTGCTCGGCCTCGCTGGCGCCTTTGCGCTCGCAAGCGTGATGCGCACCTTCCTTGTCGAGGTCAGCCCGACTGATCCGCTGACGTTTCTGGCTGCTCCGTTGCTGCTTGGAATCGTGACGTTACTGGCATGTTTGCTTCCCGCAAGAAGAGCAACGCGGGTGGAGCCTATAGAGGCACTGCGCCATGAATGATCTCAAATTCGCCTTCCGCCAGTTGCTGAAGAACCCCGGCTTCACCGCCATGGCCGTGCTCACGCTCGCGCTCGGCATCGGGGCGAACACATCGATGTTCACCATGCTCAATGCGTTGTTGCTCCGGTCCCTGCCGTATCCAGATGCGGACAGGCTCGTCCGTGCTTACCGCACCTCTCCACAGTCGCAGGCCTGGCCACACTCCGCGGCGGACTTCCTGGATCAGCGCGAGCAAAACAACGTCTTCGACCACATGGCCGCGTTCAGTTGGTGGAACTTCAATTTTGCGGAACCCGGCGAACCCGCGGAACGCATTCGTGGAATGCGGGCGACGTCAGATTTCTTTTCTGTCCTCGGCGTGCAACCCGCGCTCGGACGCGGCTTCACTGCGGAAGAAGATCAGCCGGGCCGCGCTGAGGTCGTGGTGCTAAGCCATACGTTCTGGCTGCGCCGCTTCGCGGCCGACACCAACATGCCTGGCCGCACGCTGCGGCTCGATGGCAAGACCGTCACCGTGGTGGGCGTGATGCCCAAAAGTTTTGAAGAGCGAATGCAGTGGGGCGTGGTCGATATCTGGATGCCGCTCGCGTTCACGGCTGAGCAACGAACGAGTCGTGGCGATCACTCGCTGCACGCGATCGCGCGTCTCAAGTCCGGTGTATCACTCAGTCGGGCGCAGGCCGCGATGACAGCCCTGGCCGCGCGCCTGGCGAAAGCGTTCCCGGAAACTAATGCGCAGAGCGGTTTGCGACTCGTGTCATTGCGGGATTCCGCGGCTGACGACGCGGGACGCCGCATCATTTGGCTCACGTTTGGTCTCGCCATCTTCGTCCTCCTGATTGCGTGCGCCAATCTTGCGAACCTTCAACTTGTTCGCACCGTCGCGCGCTCCCGTGAACTTGCGGTGCGGGCGGCCCTCGGGGCCGGTCGCGCCCGCCTCGTGCGCCAACTGTTAACCGAAAGTCTCTTGCTGGCGCTGTTCGGTGGCGCGCTGGGTGTACTGCTCGCGGTTTGGATGAACGAATTCCTCGCTCGCCGCATTATCATCAATGATGAGGCGGGCCTCGCTCTGACGCTCGACGCGAAGGTGCTGGGCTTCGCCGTGATTTGTTCAGTGCTCGTCGGTGCCATCTTCGGAATTCTGCCGGCATGGTTCGCTTCGCGCGCCGATGTGAACGTTGGACTCAAGGAAAGCGTGCGCGGCGGAACGGCGGGCCGCGCGCAACATCGTTTGCGGAACGCGCTGATCGTCGGCGAAGTCGCGCTCGCACTCATGCTGCTGACCGGCGCGGGTTTGTTCATCGGCGGACTGCAACGATTCACTCATCTCGATCCCGGCTGGCGCGTGGACGGCTTGCTGACGGCGCGGCTGGCTTTGACTGCATCAAAATATGATTCTTCTCAGGCGCAGCGAGCCTTTACCGAACAGTTGGAACAGCGGCTGGCTGCGCTGCCCGGCGTTCAACGCACCGCGCTCTCGTCGATGCTCCCGATCTGGGGACTTGGCAGCAGAGACTTTGTGGTCGAAGGACGCCCTGCATCACCGGCCGGGCAGCAGCCGCTGACTTATGAGGACGCCGTCACTCCGGGATTCTTCGACACTTTTGGTATTCGTTTGCGGCAGGGCCGTTTCTTCACCGCTGGCGACACGACCAATCGCCCTGGCGTCGTCATCATCAATGAAGCGATGGCCCGCCGCTTTTGGCCGAACGAAAGTCCACTCGGAAAACGAATCGGCAGCGGAGATACCAAAAATCCAGACTGGCAGGAGATCGTCGGCGTCGTGAGTGACACCCGTTTCCCCGCAAATCTGGTTGGTCCCGATACGCGGTTCCAGTCCTATCGACCGCTGGCCCAGGATCCACGGCGGTGGCTGGTGATTGAACTGCGCACCGAAGGATCGGCGGAATCTCTAACACCGGCTTTGCGCCGCACTATCGCCGAGATCGATCCCGACCTGCCGGTTTTTGAAATCCAAACAGTTCGTCAACGAGTGGACCAAACGCTGGCGAACGGGGCGCTGATCAGCGTGCTGCTCGGTGCCTTCGCCGTGCTCGGACTCGTGCTCGCGGCCGTCGGCATTTACGGTGTGATCTCCTATTCCGTTGCCCAACGCACCGGCGAAATCGGCATCCGCATGGCGCTCGGAGCGCAACGGTCAGACGTTCTCCGGTTGGTGTTGCAACACGGACTGCGCTTGAGCCTCCTCGGCGTGTTGATTGGATTTATCGGCGCTCTTGCGGTCGTTCGTTTGCTCACGACAGCGGTTCCCGAGATGCCGTCGCGCGATCCCATCACCTTCGCGGCGTTGTCCCTGACCCTCATAGCAGTGGCGCTGATGGCCTGCTGGCTTCCCGCGCGCCGCGCAACCCAAGTCGATCCAATGGAGGCACTGCGTCATGAATGATCTCAAATTCGCCTTCCGCCAATTGCTGAAGAACCCCGGCCTCACCGCCGTGGCCGTGCTCACGCTGGCGCTCGGCATCGGGGCGAACTCGGCGATCTTCAGCGTTGTGAGCGCGGTGTTGCTGCGTCCGCTGCCCTATCGAGACGCGGAGCGGTTGGTGATGATTTCGGAGCGAAGTCCGAACGGCGATTCATTGCTCGTCAGCGGTGGAAACTTTCTGGAGTGGCGCGAGCAAAGCAGTTCGTTCGAAAGTCTTGCCTTCTGGCCGGAATGGCGTGGGAGCAGGAATTTCAATTTAAGCGGCGGCGATCGCGCGGAGCAACTTGCCGGAACCTTTGTCTCATCAAGTCTCTTCCCGCTGCTCGGGGTGCAACCGATTCTCGGGCGAACTTTCCTGCCCGAAGAAGATGAGCGGAAAGAGAATCCGGTCGTGCTCATCAGTCACGCGCTTTGGCAACGGCGTTTCGGCGGCGACCCGCAGGTCCTCGGACGGCAGATCACGCTCGATAACTATTGGCGGCGGCAATACGTCATCGTCGGTGTGCTTCCGCCCGGGTTCGATTTCCCGGAGCGCAACGACATTTGGCTGCCGGCCGGTTGGATGGAAACGAGACTCGCGAGCCGCTCGCCGCACTGGTTCAACGTGGCAGGCCGTCTCAAACCGGGTGTCACATTGCAGCAAGCTCAGGCCGAGTTGAACACGATTCAACGCCGGATCAAACCACAGCAGGCCGCCACCGAGACGAGCACCAATGTGCGAATAGTCTCTTTGCTCGATCAAACGGTCGGCACCACGACGCGTCCAGCCTTGCTCGTGTTGCTCGGAGCAGTCGGGTTTCTCTTGCTGATTGCTTGTGCCAACATCGCCAATTTGATTCTGGCGCGTGGCGCCAGCCGGCACAAGGAACTGGCCATTCGGCTTGCGCTCGGCGCAAAACGTGGGCGCATCGTCAGGCAACTGCTGACGGAAAGTCTGGTGCTCGCGTTCATCGGCGCGGCGCTCGGCATCGCGCTCGCATATTTGGGAACACATCTTCTTGCGGTGCTCGGAGCGAACGACATCCCGCGACTCGTGGATGTTCGTATCAACGGGTCGGTTCTTACGTTTACCGCGGGTGTGGCGCTGCTGACGGGCGTCCTTTTCGGGCTCGCGCCGGCGTTGCAGGCGCGCGGTGTCGGTGTCAGCGATGCGCTGAAGGACAGTGGTCGCGGCACGAGTGAAGGCCTTCGGCAGAATCGCTGGCGAAGCGCTCTGGTCGTGTCGGAGATGGCGCTCGCATTTTTGCTTCTCGTTGGCGCCGGATTGATGATGCAAAGCTTTCTGCGATTGGGGCAAGTTTCGCTCGGCTTCAATCCCGAAAACTTGCTTGTCGCGGAATTCGATCTTTCCGCGACCAATTATTACTCGCGGGGACGCGACCGCGAATTCTTCCGTCAACTCATCGAACGGTTGAGCGTTCAGTCGGGAGTTCAAGCAGTCGCGGGCGCGTGGTATCTCCCGGTGATTGGCCGCACTCACGCGAACGAGTCCGTGAGCCTCGACGGCCACCAGGGACCGGGGCGCAACGGCACCTGCCCGGTCGCGTTCAACGCCGCGACGCCCGGCTACTTCGAAACCATGCGCATGCGGATCCTTCGCGGGCGCGGCATCGTCGGACAGGATTCGACAAACTCCGCTCGCGTGGTCGTCATCAATGAAGCGATGGCTCGAGCTTACTTTGGAAACGACAATCCCATCGGCAAACGTTTGGTTCTCAACCTGCGTGACGGTCAGCCCGAGCTTCGAGACAGTCAGCCGAACTGGCGCGAGATTGTGGGCGTGACCGGCAATGTGAGGAACCGGCTGGAAGTGGAAACCTTTCCAGAAGCGTTCTTCCCTTACACACAATGGCCGTGGCACACGGCACATCTGGTGGTGCGAACAGCCGGAAATCCGATGCGTCTCGTGGGCGTGCTGCGAAGCGAAGTGCAGGCGCTCACCAAAGATCAACCAATCTCGAACGTGCGAACGATGAATCAGATTCTGGGATACTCCGTGGCGCAACACCGATTTCGCGCGCTGCTGCTCGGCCTGTTCAGCGTGGCGGCTCTCTTGCTCGCGGCGGTTGGACTCTACGGCGTTGTCTCTTTTTCGGTCGCGCAACGCACCCATGTATTCGGCATCCGCATGGCATTGGGAGCGCAAGCCAGTGACGTCCTCACAACGGTTGTGAAACGGGGTATGACGATGGCACTCATCGGCACCGTAATCGGCCTCTTCGGCGCCCTCGCTCTGACCCAAGTCCTGTCCACGCTCCTCTATGGAGTCAAGCCGACCGATCCGCTGACATTGTTGGCGACAGTCTTTCTGCTCATGACCATCGCCCTGTTGGCCTGTTACGTCCCAGCGCGTCGCGCCACCAAAGCAGATCCAATGGAGGCACTCCGCCATGAATGATTTGAAATTCGCCGTCCGCCAATCGTGAAGAACCTCGGCTGATTTTCGCCTGGTTCACCGAGCGCCTTTCACAGGACCAACTCGCGCGTGTCGCCGGGATGTCCTTTCGTCCTCAAGCTGACGCGTCATCTGTGGGCCTCAAGCCACAGGAGAGCATGGAGATGGAATCATGTTCCGCCCCGCTCGGCCAATCAGTTGGTTGAACGTGGGACCATCCAACGTTTCGCGTTTCAGCAATTCGCTGGTGACGCGATCGAGCTGGCCGCGGTGCAACGTGAGGATTTCTTTCGCCTCCGCGTAAGCGCGATCGAGAATTTTCTTCACCTCTTCATCGATCAGTTTCGCCGTCGCCTCGCTGCAATCACGCTGCATCTGGTTTTCCATGCCGGGCATGAACGCCGGTCCATTGCGTTGCGCCGTGTGCGCGAGCCCGAGTCGATCGTTCATGCCGAACATGCAAACCATTTGCCGTGCGAGAGCAGTCGCGCGCTCCAGATCATTCTCAGCACCGGTCGTGACCTCATCGAAGACCACGTCTTCGGCAGCGCGGCCGCCGAGCAGTCCCCGAATGCGATCGAGCAATTCCGTGCGTGTCATCAGGAACTGTTCCGCCTCGGGAATTTGGAGCGTGTAACCCAGCGCGGCGCGACCGCGAGGAATGACGGAAATCTTATGCACAGGATCGGCATGTTCGCTATACGCGGCGACCAGGGCATGCCCCACTTCGTGATTGGCGACCCGGCGCTTTTCCCGTTCGCCGAGCCGACGGCTTTTGCGCTCCGGCCCCGCCACGACTTTCTCGACGGCTTCCTGCAGGTCTGGCTGCGAAATCTCTTTCGCTTCTCGTCGCGCGGCAAGTAACGCGGCTTCATTCAACGCATTCGCAAGGTCGGCGCCGGAAAAACCCGGAGTGCCGCGTGCGATGTCGCGCAGGTTCACTTCGGGGCCCAGCCGTTTGTCACGCGCGTGAACTTTCAGGATCGCTTCACGGCCGTCGATGTCTGGCGCGTCCACAACCACCTGCCGGTCGAAACGTCCTGGCCGCAGCAGGGCGCGATCGAGCACGTCGGGCCGGTTCGTCGCCG
>DATHEW010000542.1:0-6349 GCA_035318425.1 Candidatus Acidiferrum sp.
CCAATTCATTTTGGCGGCAGCTCAGCGATGTCGCGAAGTTCAGCGACAGGCAGCGGACGGGGATTTCGTTTGGTGGGGGCGCAAGACGAGACGGCTCAGGTGCAATTAACTTCATTACCAACGATTCAGCAGCCTCAATCAACATTCCGCACATCAAGTCGTTCTTCAAAAGCGTGGGCGCTAATCTCGATGAACCCGGTAAGGCTCTCTTCTTCAACGATCGCCTTGGCAGGATGATGGTGCGCGCAACGCTCCCTGAACTCGACGCGATCGAAAAAGCCGTTAAGCATCTGAACACGGATCGCCAGCATCTGACCATTCGCGTGAAGGCACTCGAAGTCGAACTCACGCCGCAGCGTTCACTCGAATCCTTGTATCCACGGAAGATTTCATCGACGAACATGATCGGCGGCGAGCGTTCCGTGACGGCCATTCTCAGTGACGATGAGATGCGCGCGCTCATCCGCGACATGGAACGGATGGGTGGCACGGATATGCTGAGTTGTCCTGAAGTCACGACGATGAGCGGCCGGCAAGCGCAGATCAAAGTCGTCGATATGCGTCAAATTGTGACGAGGCTTGATGTGAAGACGAACAGCGTCACAGGCGAGTCCGACATGGTGCCGATCACAGAGTGGTTTGAAATCGGCCCGGTGGTGGATGTCGTTCCGTATGTCGCGCCGGACAGACAGAGTATCCAGATGGCAATTCTGCCTTCGTTGCGAGAGTTCCTCGGCTACGACGATCCCAAGGACATTCCAGACCGGGAACTCATGGCTGTCGGTGGCTTATCGGAAACGCGCGCTCGTCCTCCGACGCCGTTGCCGAAGTTTCGCCTGCGCCAGTTAGCAACAACGGCGCGTGTATTCGACGGCCAGACCATCATGCTCGCTGGTGGAAAATCCCGCGAGCGCGTGAAGGAGGAGGGCAAGTCTTCCACGAATTTCGTCGAGAAGGCGCTGTTCTTTTTTATCACTCCGCGCCTGGTTGAACCTGACGGGAATCCAATTCACAGCGATGAAGAACTGCGTTCCCTCCACAAGAGCGTGCCGGAGCAAACGCCTGCAATCAGAAACTGAAACGTTCATCCTCAGCTTGAAGCCCTTTTCATTACCCACATCTTTCGACGCTGCATTTGGAATGCGGTGACTTGTCACCGCTTTTCCTGCTTGGCGACTTGTCGCCAGGCGAGCCGCGCGACAAGTCGCGCAGCGGAAAAAAGCGCCGACGAGTCGGCGCACTCCAAATGCCGCCATTTCGTTCCTTTCGAGCCATCCAGGACTTGTAGCTAACGACAACGCTTGAAGCCGGAGCCCAACTTTACCGCCGCATCAGCGCGTATTCGATCGAGTCCACGAGCGCTTCGAGGCTGGCTTCGATGATATTGCTGCTCACTCCCACGGTGCCCCATTCGCGGCTGCCGTCGCTGGACATGATCAACACGCGGGTCTTGGCCGCCGTTCCAGTGGCTCCGTTGATGATGCGAACTTTGTAGTCGGTAAGCTGAATGTTTTTCAGCTTCGGAAAGAAGCTCGCGAGCGCACGCCGCAATGCCGTGTCGAGCGCGTTCACGGGACCATCGCCTTCCGCGACGGTATGAGCCGTCTTGTCGCTGACACGCACTTTGACGGTGGCCTCGCAGACGGATTCCTTGGCGTCGCGCCGCATCGACACGTGGTATTGCTCCACCGTGAACAGCAACTCGGGCTTGTGATCCAGGATGCCGCGGATGAGCAGCGCGAGTGAAGCTTCCGCCGCTTCGTATTCGTAACCCTGGCCTTCGAGTTCCTTCACCTTCGCGGTGATCTGGCGAGTTTCTGGTGCCTCTGTATTTAGTTGGAACCCAAGTTCCTTCGCCTTCAGCAAAATGTTCGTTCGTCCAGCCATGTCACTGACTAACACGCGGCGATGATTGCCCACGGCTTCGGGCGTGATGTGCTCGTAGCTGCGCGCGACGCGATCGATCGCATGCACGTGCATGCCGCCTTTGTGGGCGAACGCCGTCTGGCCTACCCACGGCGCGCGTGTGTCGTGACGGATGTTCGCGACTTCATTCACAAACTCCGAAAGCTCTCTCAGTTTGGGCATCGACTTCTCGGGGATGCAACGCAGTCCCATCTTCAACTGCAACGTCGGCATCACGCTCACAAGGTTGCAGTTACCCGTGCGTTCACCGATGCCGTTGATCGTGCCTTGCACTTGCGTGGCACCCGCGTCCACGGCTGCAATCGCGTTCGCTACGCCGAAGCCGCAGTCGTCATGGGTGTGGATGCCGATGCGGCAATTCAATTTGCTCTTCGCGAATGCAGCGGTCTTCAAAATCTCCTTTGGCAAGCGTCCACCGTTCGTCTCGCATAGGACCACGCAATCAGCGCCAGCCTTCTCGGCCGCTTGCCATGTGGCGAGCGCGTAATCAGGCTCGTCAGCAAAGCCATCGAAGCTGTGTTCCGCGTCGTAGATCACGATCTTCCCCTGATCTTTGAGGTAGCGAATCGTGTCCCCAATCATCGCCAGATTTTCTTCAGGCTTCGCGCGCAATACTTCGGTGACGTGAAGCAGCCACGTCTTGCCGACGATCGTCACAACAGGCGTCTCGGCTTCGAGAATCATGCGCATGAGATCGTCCTTCTCGACGGCCATGCCTTTGCGTCGGGTCATGCTGAAGGCGGAGATTTTGGCATTCTTCCATTTGCGCTTGGCCGCCTGCTTGAAGAACTCCATGTCCTTCGGATTGGAACCTGGCCAGCCGCCTTCGATGTAGTGAATGCCGAAAGCATCGATCTTCTCCGCAATACGGATCTTGTCCGCCGCAGAAAAGTTGATGCCTTCACCCTGCGAGCCATCGCGCAGAGTCGTGTCATAGATTTCGACTTGAGGTTTCATTCACTGCCCGCATTGGCGGGAACGGAGTTTTACGGCACGGCACTCGTGCTTGCAAAGGGAAAGCCCCGGCGACACCGCGGAAAAAGGCACGAGGGTTCAAACTGCTTGCCACGCCGAAATGCCATTCGTAGCTTGCGCGCGTGCAAGGACCTTTGCCGCAAATTCAGTGGTATGTGCCGGTGTTGATGCTGTTTCTCGTGGCCACCGGCTTCGCGTTCGGGACGCTGTTTGTTTCCTGGCTCCTCGGCCGCGTCTTGAACAAATGGCGAACCAAAGAAACCAAGATCAAGAACACCGCTTACGAGTGCGGCATGTTGCCGGTCGGCGAGGGTAACACTCGCATGTCGGTAAAATTCTACCTCGTGGCAATGCTCTTCATCCTCTTCGATGTCGAATTGGTGTTCATGTATCCGTGGGCGACCGTTTACACCGAGATGCTTAAAAACCCCGCGACAAAGAACATGATTCTCGGCTCCATGGTTTCCTTCCTCGGCATCCTTTTCGTCGGCTACCTCTACGCGCTGAAGAAGAAGGCGTTCGAGTGGAAGCGCTAGAATTTTGAACCACAGAGGCGCAGAGAGCGCAGAGCGAAACAAACTCTGTGTGCTCTGTGCCTCGGTGGTGAAAGGGTTAAATGGCTACGATCAAATTTGGCACTTCAGGATGGCGCGGGCTCATCGCGCGGGATTTTACCTTTGAGAATGTGCGACTGGCGGGACAGGGCATTGCTGATTATCTCAAAGACGAACTGGAACAGAAGGATTCGCCAATTCACGGACGCAAACCGGTCGTCATCATCGGACACGACACGCGTTTTCTCGGACACGAGTTTTCGCTCGCCGTTGCCGAAGTGCTCTCTTTCAACGGTTTGATACCGCTCATGTGCCACCGCGATGCGCCCACGCCAGTGATCGCCTACACGATCCGTAATCGCAAAGCGATCGGCGGCATCAACATGACCGCGAGCCATAACCCTGCCGAGTATCAGGGATTGAAATTCTCCACATGGAACGGCGCGCCTGCCGTGCCCGAAGTGACCAGACCCATTGAGACGAACATCCAGAAGCGCATTGACTCACACTGGGAATTCAATGCGGCGGTGATCGGGACATTCAAGTGCAAGACCATTGATCCGCGGCCGGATTATTTTAAGCAGATCAAGAAGCTCATCGACTTCAAGACGATCAAGCAAGCGAAGTTGAAGATCGCGGTGGAGTTGATGTACGGCACAGGGCGCGGCTACCTGGACACACTGCTTGAAGACGAAGGCGGCGCGAAGGTCACACGCTTTCACGACGAGCCGAATCCGTTGTTCGGCGGACATCATCCAGAACCGAATGCCGAAGGCATGGCCGCAGTCAGCGCGCTCGTGCGCAGCGGCAAGGTGCAGATCGGCCTCGGATTGGATGGCGATGCGGATCGCTTCGGCATCGTGGACAAAGACGGCACATGGTTGACGCCGAACCAGATTCTCGCGCTGGCGCTCTATCATCTGAAGAAGAACCGCAAGTGGACCGGCGCGGTCGTGCGCACCGTTCCGACGAGCCATCAGGTGGATGAAGTCGCGAAGATGTTGGGCGTGAAGGTTTATGAAACCGGAGTGGGTTTCAAATACATCGGCGCGCTCATGGAATCGGAGCCAATCATCGTTGGCGGCGAAGAGTCGGGTGGCCTCAGCGTGAAGGGGCACGTGCCCGAGAAAGATGGCATCTTGGCGTGTCTGCTCATGGCGGAACTCGTGGCGACGGAACGCAAGTCGCTCGGAAGAATCTTACGGGAGATTGAATCCAAAACCGGAGCGTTCCTCACCGACCGCATCAACGTGTCGATTTCGGCGGAGAAGAAAAACGCATTGCTGAAAAAACTCGCGGCGGGACTTGATCGCATCGGCTCGTTCGCTGTTGAGAAATTTATCACGACCGATGGCTACAAATTCCTTTTGCCGAAAGGCGAATGGGTGGCGTTTCGTGCCAGCGGCACGGAACCTTTGATCCGTTGCTACATCGAAGCAAAAACACCCGCGAGCTTGAACCGTCTGCGGAAAGATTGCCGCGCGCTGCTGGCCGGTTGAACGTCAGAAGATCCCGGCCGTCACTTCTTCGGCGGCAGTTCGCGGATGAAGGACCACGACACTTCTGCCACTTGGCCATTGTCGTAATGAACGGAAAAACCGATGCATGGTTTTTCGTCCAGTTCCACACGCACCGGTTGCGCTTTCGGTGAAATCTTATTGGCTTTGCGAATCGTGCCGTGAGGTTCGAGGAAACTCAGGCCATCTTCGAAATCCACTTCGAAGGCATCTTCCCAGGCAAGATATTTCGCTCCGGTCACGCGCAGCATTTTGGCGGTGCCAAAAGGGACTTTAAGGTTGTTCGCTATCTTCATAAACGGCCTTCGCGCTGCAAATCCGCGATAATCTGTAACAGCTTCTTGCTGGGCTGCCAACCTTCCATGCCAGTTAGCGTTTTCAAATTGAGTCGTCCCACGGGCTTCTCGTCTGAATCGTACACATGAACATGGCGAGGCGAGTGATCGCCAATGAACCATTTGATGATGATGTATCCGCCGCGGCGAACTTTGCCCATGACGCAGCGAACGGTTCCAGAATCGGCTGCGCAAAACAACTTCACGTCTTGGCAACTCCGCGGTTTCCGAGATTAGCGTCCCAGCCATGGGGTTTGGCCCTGCGCCGTTTCAGTATCGAGTTCGCGCCTTCGGAGTTCTTCAAAGCGGAAAACCACCGTGGACTTAATCCCGCCGGCTGATTCGATTCGCGATTGATGTGCGGCACCGCTCCCGGAATAGTCCCGCCCAGGGTGGAAAACAACATGAAGACAAAAAGTTCATTGCTGAAACTGGGCGCGGTGATGATGAGCGTGATGATGACAGTCCATGCGGACGAAGGAATGTGGGTTTTCAATGCGCCACCGCGCGCGTTGCTCAAGGAGCGTTACAACTTCGATGCGACGGCTGAATGGCTCGATCACGTTCAGAAAGCGTCGGTGCGATTCAACAGTGGCGGCTCAGGCGAAGTCGTCTCCGAGGATGGCCTGATCATGTCGAACCATCATGTCGGCGCCGATGCTCTGCAAAAGATCAGCACAAAGGAGAAGGACTATCTCAAGACCGGTTTTCACGCGCGCACTCTTGCCGATGAAGTGCCGGCCAAGGATTTGGAACTCAATATTCTTGTCAGCATCGAGGACGTCACGGCCCGCGTGAACACCGCGGTGAAGCCGAGCATGTCGGACGAAGATGCTTTCAAGGCTCGGCGTGCCGTGACGTCTGAGATCGAGAAAGAGTCCAAGGACAAAACCGGTTTGCGCAGCGATGTCGTCACGCTTTATCAGGGCGGGCAATATCATCTCTACCGCTACAAGCGTTATACCGATGTTCGCCTCGTCTTCGCGCCCGAGCAACAGATCGCGTTCTTCGGCGGCGACCCGGACAACTTCGAGTACCCGCG
>DATHEW010000543.1:0-4977 GCA_035318425.1 Candidatus Acidiferrum sp.
GTTTGTGAAGCAGTCGTGAATCCGCTGGTCGCAACTCTTTTCCCCAATAATAAAACCCACTACTTGAACATTCTTCACGCGGGATGGCCAGCCGGGTTGGTGCTCGGCGGATTGGCATCCACGTTTATGGCGGCCAAAACGGACGACCTCGGCAAGCTCATCTCGCCTGCTGTGGATTGGAAAATTCAGATGTCGCTGTTTCTCATTCCGGTCATTTTTTACGGTGTGATGCTATTGGGTCAGCGCTTTCCGAAATCGGAAGCCGCGTCAGCCGGCGTGACGGTGGGCCAAATGATTGGAACTGTTTTTGCCCCGTTGATGGTCGTATTGCTCCTGCTCCATGCGATGGTCGGCTACGTCGAGTTGGGCACGGACTCTTGGATCAGCAAGATCACGGGCAGCATCATGGCGAGTCCGCAAAAGGGGCTCATGCTCTTTGTGTACACGTCTTTGTTGATGTTCGCATTGCGTTTTGTCGCAGGCCCGATCGTTCACAAGATTTCGCCGCTCGGTTTGCTCTTCGTGAGCGGCATTTTCGGCGCGGTTGGACTGACGCTTCTTGGCAATGCTGTCGGTGGTCTGATGTGCGTCATCGCTGCTACTGTTTACGCGCTCGGTAAAACATTTCTTTGGCCGACGATGCTCGCAGTGGCGTCGGAGCGATTTCCGAAAGGGGGCGCAGTGGCGATCGGCATGATGGGCGGCATCGGAATGTTATCGGCCGGACTTCTGGGTGGCCCCGCGATTGGATATAAACAGGACTATTTCGCGTCCAAGAACCTTGAACAGCAGGCCCCTGAAACGTATCAGCGCTATGCTGTTTCTGAACCAAAGGGTTTCTTGTTCCTGCCGAAGATCAAAGGACTGGACGGCGCAAAAGTCGGAGTTCTTGCTGATCAAGGAAAGGAACTCGGAAATGTCGGCGCCGCGCTTGCGAAGGAGAACAAGAAGGATCCGAATTATGAAGCGCTCGCTGGATGGTGGACGACAGCCGAGACCGCCGCGAACAAAGATGCGGCTCCGGTTGGAGCCGCCACTTTGGAGGGCGGTCGCATGGCACTTAAAATTACGGCAGCAGTGCCAGCCGCAATGGCTGTTCTCTACCTCATTTTGATCCTGTACTTCAAATCAAAGGGCGGCTACAAAGCCCTGCATGTTGAAGGAGAGAAGATGACGGGCGGAGTTGAAGCTCCCGTTCGATAAGCTTGCAGAATTCCAGAGGGCGACGCTGAAAGGCGTCGCCTTTTTTGTTGTCCATCCGTCTTACGAGAGGGACCTGAGTAATGACCGGCTTGTGATCGTGTGTTGACCGTGGTGCGCGGCGGAAAAGAGCGTTGGAGAATTGGTATGTGGAAGAATTTCGTTGTTGGTGTCGTGCTGCTGGTGTTGGCAGTCACGGTGGTGTGGCAGGGACAGGCGATTCGCGAGATCCGACGCCATCTTGTAGGTCCGGCCAGTGGGGAACCTGTTTCAACGTCGACGGTGACCCCTGCTTCAATCGCAACATCTCCATCCAAGCTTGTCATACGAGCGCCCGGCGCCGAAAAGGACGATGCGTTGCAAGGCCGCGTGGGCGCACTGGAAGACGCAGTCGCTCAGCTCACCAAGGCGTCCGAATACCTCATGGTGCGCGGCCAACTTCCGCTCGCGAGCAACAAGGTCGCTGAGTTGCAGCAGAAGTTTATGGATGCGAATGCCATCGTGCGCGAGCGGATGCAGGCTCTTGGATTGCTTCGGCGCAACGGCGCACTCAATGACGCGGTCGTTCAGCACGCGCTCTCTTGGATTCAAAGCGCCACGAACAGCGGCTTGCGCGAAAACCTCGTGCGACAACTCGGCGGCGCGACCAATTCGCTGCTTCGCGAGCCGATGCTCAAGTTGGCGTCCAGCGATCCCGAACCGGACGTGCGCGAACAGGCGGTCGAGAATCTTCAGCGTTTCATCGGCGACCCCAAGGTTGAATCACTGTTGTGGGACATGATGCGGACCGAAGCGGATCGCGGAGTGAAGGAGCAGGTCGCTGAGGCATTGCGAGAAGGCCCGATGACACCGGCGAGATTGGCTGAGATGCGCAATCGTGCAGTGGATGGAAACAGTTCGCTCGACGAGCGGCTGATCGCGGTGCAGGCGCTTCGCGAAGCTGGGGCTGGGTCCGAAGACATTACCGCCTCGCTCGCGCAATTCGTTCAGTCCACGCAGAATCCGGATGATCGCGCCCGGGTGTTCGGCGCCTTTGATGGAGGAACCGATCCGCAGATGAAGCTGCCACTGGTTTATGGACTACAGGATGCCAACGCGAATGTTCGAGCCCGCGCCGCCGATGCGTTGAGTGGCTACGGCTCCGATCCTGCCGTGGCCGAGTGGTTGACTTACGTGGCGCAGAATGATTCCGACTTCCGTGTGCGCCGCGAAGCGGAGGAGGCTTTGCGGGAATCGCGTCGTGGCGGTCAGGGCCAGCGCGAACGCCGTGACGGACCGCCGGGAGGACGCGGACGTTAGCCGTCGGTTGTCGCGAGTTCGTGTCTTGGTGACGACTTCCTTCCCTTCCTTGCGAGCTTGATGATCATCTCACGGAACATTTCGGCGTTGCCGGGCGCGCGTATGTTCAAATCGTTGTTGAAGTAGGCGAACACGTCGATCCCATTGTCGATGCACCGGCGACAATGAGCAGCCCACGGTTGCAACTCTTCACACGTGTAGTCATGAGCCGCACCGTGCTCCAGTCCGTGAAAGCGCAGGTAAATGAAGTCGCTGGTCACGCTCAAATTCATCGGCATGCGCGTCGAGCTGACGGGAACATGTGCGGCGTTGTGGTGGCGAAGAATTTCAAACGTCTCCGCGTGGTCGTACCATGAGGGATGGCGGAACTCGACGGCGTGACGATATTTCTTCGGAGCCATTTTCAGGAAACGGTCGAGACGTTCACCGTTGAACCGGAAGTTCGGCGGCAGTTGCCAGAGGATCGGACCGCATTTCTCTTTCAGCAGTTTCGCGCTATCGAAAAAGATCTTAATTGAGGCGCGATCCACGTTGAGCTTCTTCATCTGTGTGATGAAGTGGCTGCCCTTCACGGCAAAGATGAAATTCTCCGGCGAGCGCTCGCGCCATCCCTTCACCATGCTTTCGAGCGGCAGCCGGTAGAACGTGGCGTTGATCTCGACGGTGTTGAAGCGCGTGGCGTAGTAAGCAAGCTCGCCCGTCTTTACCAGATGCGGCGGGTTAAACGTGCCGGCCCAGCCTTTGTAAATCCATCCGCTCGTCCCGACGAACACTCCTTTCATGGGCCAATATAGCAGCGCGATTTGAGAAATCATCGGGGTGACTCCACATTCGCGGCGGAGGCCCATGAAACAACGACATACACCGCCATCAATGCAGCTTCAGCCGGTCGAGTCCGCGCGGGCGGTCGGGTTGCGCTACGTGAACGACGCGCAACCGGGAATTCGCCGCGTAAAATCTGGAGAAGGTTTTCGTTACACAAGGGATGATGGAAGAGAGGTGCGCGACGAGAATACGTTGCAGCACATTCGCTCATTGGCAATTCCCCCGGCTTGGAGCGATGTGTGGATTTGTGCGCGTAATGATGGGCACCTTCAAGCGACGGGTCGGGACGCGAAAGGTCGGAAGCAGTTCCGGTATCATCCGCTCTGGCGCGAGGTGCGCGACGCAACGAAATACGATCGCATGATTGAATTTGGCGAAACGTTGCCACGCATCCGCAGACGAATTGCTCGCGATATTGCGAAGCCGGGACTGAGCCGCGAGAAGGTGCTCGCGGCCATCGTTCGCCTGATCGATCTCACGTTCCTTCGCGTTGGCAACGACGAGTATGCGAAGCGAAATAACTCGTACGGCCTCACGACGATGCGGGACCGGCACGCGAAAGTGCGCGACGAGCAGATCGAGTTTTCGTTTCGAGGCAAGAGCGGCAAGCATCACGCGATCACGATTGAAGACCGCCGCCTTGCGAGAATCGTGAAGAACTGCCAGGACATTCCCGGCCAGGAGTTGTTCCAATGGATCAACGGCAATGGCCGACGCCATGACGTGACTTCCGGTGACGTGAACGATTACTTGCGCGAGATCGGCGGAGACGATTTTACCGCAAAGGATTTTCGGACCTGGGCTGGCACGGTGCTCATGGCGGAAGCGTTGAACTCCACGGTGAATTTTGAGACGCAGCGGCAAGCGAAGAAAAATCTCAAGCAGGCCATAGACGCCGTGGCGGAAAAGCTCGGCAACACTCCCGCAGTTTGCCGGAAGTGCTACGTGCATCCGTTCGTGTTGGACGGCTATCTCGCGCACAAGTTGCCGTGCAACGGGAGCGTGACGGCCTCGCCGCTTAAGGATGGCGCGATCAAGGCATCAAAGCGTCCGCGCACGGCGCTCAGCTCCGATGAAAAGCAGGTTTTGAATTTTCTCCGCTGTTGCCGCCGTGAAGAGAAAACCAAGGCGCGCCAGCTTGCGCCTAAGCTGGCCAAAGTTCCGGCGTCGTGGCGTCCGCGCTCGAGTCCCGGTACGAAAGCTCGCCACCGATAATGCGCGCCGCCGATGTGTAAGGGTGTGGTTCGACTTTGTTCTCGCTCAGGATGTGCAGCACTTCCCCGCCGCGCGCCTTTTCGTAATCCGAGATCAGAGCGCGATGACATTTCCACCAGAGCGCTTCGGCACACATCACCGCCGTGGCGCGGCGATATGCGAGGTCTTCAAGTCGCTCGACGCCACGCACGAACTCGGGAGTTTCCATGTAGTCCGCATAGCCGCGAAAGGCGGAGTTGCGCCAGACCGTGTTGTGAGAATCAGGCCGAGGTCGCCGCCGCCCGCCCAATTCTTGGAAAGGCACGTATTCGATCCCGCCCTCGCGCAGGCTGATAGCGAGTGCGTCCGTTGAATTGTGGATGTCGTCGTGATCCCGGCAAGAGGCGGACGTCCGCGACTGCTTTGAGGCGATGCGAACACAATATCGCGAGGAACGCT
>DATHEW010000544.1:0-4161 GCA_035318425.1 Candidatus Acidiferrum sp.
GAGGCGAAACGGTTCGCGCTCATGAACTTTCGACAGCGCGCGAACGCCGAAGTCACCGAGGAACTCTGTCTCGTCGAGCATGCGACGCAGCAGGCATTTCATGCGATGTCCGCGCAGCAGCGAGAGCAGCGTGCGTTCTCCGACGCCTTTTTCTTCCCATCGCGAAACGAGCGTGGCGAGTTCGGGACGATGCTGAAGGAACCACTTCATGCGGGCGTGAAATTCCGGCAGGCGCGCGAGCAGTTCGGGCTCAATGACTTCAACGGCGAAGAGCGGAATCAAGCCCACCATCGAACGCACCTTGAGAGGAATCTCCCGCCCGCCCGGCGTGCGCAATTCGTCGTAATAGAATTCGTCCTGCTCGTCCCAAAGGCCCATGCCATCCTCGGTGCCATTGATCGCGGCGGCGATGCTGAGGAAATGCTCGAAGAACTTCGTCGCGATGTCTTCGTACACCTTGTTGTGCAGCGCGAGTTCGAGCGCGACGCGCATGAGGTTCAGCGAATACATCGCCATCCAGCTTGTGCCATCGGCCTGATTGAGGAAGCCGCCGCTCGGCAGCGGTGCGCCGCGATCGAAGACACCGATGTTGTCCAACCCGAGGAAGCCGCCTTGGAAAATGTTTCGCCCCTGCGCATCTTTGCGATTCACCCACCAGGTGAAGTTCAGCATTAGCTTGTGAAACACGCGTTCAAGAAATTGTAGATCGCCGGCGTACTCTGGATCGCTTTTGCGATGCTGCTTGCGATCGATTTGAAACACGCGCCACGCGGCCCACGCATGCACGGGCGGATTTACATCGTCGAACGCCCACTCGTAGGCGGGGAGCTGGCCGTTCGGGTGCATGTACCATTCGCGCGTGAGCAGCACGAGTTGTGACTTGGCGAACTCGGGATCGACGAGCGCCAGTGGGATGCAATGAAACGCGAGGTCCCATGCCGCGTACCACGGATACTCCCACTTGTCGGGCATCGAGATGATGTCGGCGTTGTTGAGATGCATCCACTCGCTATTGCGTCCGTGCTTGCGCTCCGGCGGCGGCGCGGGTTGCGCCAGGTCACCCTTCAACCATTCGGGAATGTCGTAGTAGAAGAATTGCTTCGACCAGATCATTCCGGCAAAAGCCTGACGCTGCACGAGGCGCGCGTCTGCGTCCGCGATGTCACGCTGCAACTCTGCATAAAACGCGTCCGCCTCGGCGACGCGCCGGGTGAAGATGGAATCGAAGTCGGCGAACGCGTCTCGTAGCGCAGACCTTTTGTCTGCCGTATCGCCGACTTGTAGTCGGCTGGCACTCGAAAATTCCCGAGACGCTTGCTCATTCGCCGCATCTGCAGGTCGGAGGCGCTGCAATACAGCAGGCTTGGAAGTCTGCGCTACCAGCCGCAACCGGATCTCGCGCGAGCTTTGCGCGGGAACCTTGATCACGTAATGCGCCGCGCCTTTCGTGCCGGTCTGCTCTGGATTCACCGCGTCGTGATTGCCTCGCACAACGAACTCGTGAAATGCGTCTTTGAAAAATCCTTCGCCGGCGCCACCGAAGATTCGCGGGTTCGTGTCGTTGTTGGTGAAAAGGAGTGCCGGACGATTGAAGGGACGATCTCCGCGAGTCCCCATCTGATCAGTCAGGGACTCGTGTAACTCGTCCTTCCAATCGCAGTAGAGCCGATGCTCACCCATGCGACGATGCTCCGCGACGATCTCTCCATCTTCGCCCGCCCGTAAAATGCGCCTCTTGCCATCTGGCTTCCACGACCATGTATTTCGAAACCACAACTGTGGCAGCACGTGCAGCGTCGCTTCCTCCGGCCCACGATTGTGCACCGTGATGCGCACGAGAATATCTTCCGGTGAAGCTTTCGCGTATTCGACGAACACATCCCAGTAGCGGTCGTCATCGAAGATTCCCGTGTCCAGCAGTTCGAATTCCGGCAGCGCGGGATTCGATTTCCGCCGCGCATTTTCCTCGACGAGTTGCGCGTACGGAAATTCACGCTGCGGATATTTGTAGAGCATCTTCAGGTAAGAGTGCGTGGGCGTCGCGTCGAGATAGTAATACGACTCCTTCACGTCCTCGCCGTGATTGCCCTCGCTGTTGCTGAGCCCGAAGAAACGCTCCTTCAAAATCGGATCGCGTCCATTCCACAGCGCGACGGCGAAACACAGCCGCTGACGATCGTCGCTGATCCCGGCAATGCCGTCTTCGCCCCAGCGATACGCGCGGATGCGTGCGTGATCGTGCGGGAAATATTCCCACGCGGTTCCATTCGGTGAGTAATCTTCACGCACCGTTCCCCATTGGCGCTCGCTGAGGTAAGGCCCCCACAAGCGCCACTCGTCAGACACGCGCGGCCCGGTCGCGAGTTTGAAACGCATCGTGTCCACCGAGTCCGCTGAAGAGTCTTCGATGTTCATTGGCTGCCGGCTCTCCCGGTTCTCGCCCTACCTCTGCCGGATGAGATACAGCGATGCCGCGTCGAACAGCACTTCACCTTTGTTGGCGCGCAATTCACACACGAGTTCCACTTCGCGCTCGGCCCCCTCGATATTGAAGTCGTACTGGAGATGGGTCCAAGCCGCGTCGCCGACCAACTTGTTCTGCCGCTTGTCACCAGAAATGCGAAGACCGGCGCCAATCCCGATTTCGTTTGGGAGAGGTTCGATGCGAGTGCCGCGCAGGTCGCCTTCAAAGCGATATTTCCCAGGCGCAAGCAACACGCGTGTGCGCCAGGACGCGATGCACGCCGCGTTCGTGCTGCTGATGCGCAAGACCTTCTTGCCATCGCTCGTCGCCTCGTCTTGCACGGGCGTGCCAGTGTCCAGTTTCTTCTGCCAGCTTTTAAGACTGGCAACGCCGTTCCCATCGAAGGCGAGCGGGACTGGTTCCGGCGCGGCGAATTGGTTCGTGAGATTCTGCCACCGCGTCACGATGCGGTTGTTCATCTCCATACCCCAGCGGCGGTAATCGTTCGTCTCATTCTGGTTGCGCGCTTGAGCGAGCAGTCGCGCCACGGCGGTGTTCACGCGGTTGGTCATGACGTCCAGGCGGAAAACATTGGTGAACAATGTTCCACGCCGTTCCTTGAACAACGCGGAACCTTGGGGCGTCGTGAGTGCCGCCTTGGTCACGAGACTGTTCATCGGCGGATTCTTGGAAACGCCCGTGTTCGCAAATCCCCAATCCATGCCGTGCCCGATGAACGTGAAGCGACCGTCATCCGGGTTGTAGTAGATGCGATAATTATTTCGGTTCATCGCGTAGCCATCGGTGTGAGATGTGAAAATTTCGCAAACGAGATGCGACACGTAGCGATCGACATCGAGCACTGTCTGCAATTTCGTCCAACGCTCCGCGGGATCAGGCAGCTTCGTGACGCCGGCGAGGTTCTTCACATCGGCTTGCGAAAGATCGTCGCCGTTGTCCTGGTCCATTTCGGCGTCCACATCCTTGAGATAATTCTCGTAAAGACTTCCGGTTCCGTTCTTGAACCATCGCTTCAGGAAATTTTTATTCTCAGCCTCGATGCACACATACATGCCCAGGTCTCGACCGTTGAATGTCACCCGCGAATGCGTCACGCGTGGCGACGGCACATTCGCATCGCGAAACATCCACGTGGCCATCATCTCGGCGAGGAACGTGCCGTCCTGCACCGAGTTGTTGAGCATGATTTTGTTCAGGCCAAACAGCTCCCGATCATCCACAAAGCGGTCGAACTTCACCGCGAAACTCGGTTTTTGGTCCAATCCTTGAAAACTGCCGTTGCCTTTCAAGTGAACGCCCACATCGCGCAAAACATTCGAGCCTTCCGAGATGGCGCCGCGTGCGTAAGCGCGGGCATCACGCTTCAAAGCGGCGAGTTCGTTGCTGGAAATCTCGATCCTGAACGTGCGGATCGGTGCATTCGTCGCGAACAACTGCTCGCTTAAATCCGCCTTGGCTTTCTTCCTGGACGGTTTCTCTTTCTTGTCCTGACCACTGAGCGATGGCGCGTTCGCGAGCACGAGCGCAGTCACGATGAGGATGAGTTTTATCCAGCTCATTTTATCTTCACGAGTTTCAGCGATTCCGCGTCGAACCACGCTTCACCTTTGCTCGCGCGCATCTCGCACACGAGCTGCACTTCCTCCGTCGGAAGCACCACGTCGAACTCATACGCG
>DATHEW010000545.1:0-5946 GCA_035318425.1 Candidatus Acidiferrum sp.
CCCGCGATCACTTCGAACAACAACTTGTCTGGATTGATCCGAAAGTCCTGCCCGCGCAGCGACACATTCTTCGGCGCGCCTTGCATCGTCCGCGGGCCGGTCGCGCGAATGTTTCCGCCGCTGTCGCCGTTCGCTCCGTAAAGCCAACCGTCGAGCCCGTAATCAAAACCGTTCACACGATGCTGCTGGTTGCCTTCCACGAAACCTGTGAACAGCGGTTCGCGCCAGTTCGCTTTGCCGTCGCCGTCCGTGTCCTCAGCAAAGAAGATGTCCGGCGCCGCACTGATGATCGCACCATTGCGCCAGGGATGAACACCCGTCGGAAAATTCAAGCCGTCGAGGAATGTCGTTGCCTCGTCGTATCGCCCGTCACCGTTCACATCTTCCAACACGCGCACACGTCCCCCACCCTTTCCCTTGCCGTCGATGCCAGACGGGTAGTCGCCCATTTCAACGACCCACAGCCGCCCATCAGCGCTCCATTCAAAAGCGATCGGCGATTGAATCAACGGCTCGCTCGCGACCAACTCCACTTTGAACCCGGGCCGCACGTGCATTGCCTTTAATGATTCCTGCGGCGACATCGCGCGCGGTTGCGCCGCGCCAAGCAACTGCTTGAACGTGCGCCGATCCACCTTGTCCGGCAGATGCGCCGTGTCCTCGTTTTGAATCCACATCGTGTCGCGCGCGAACCACACGCCGTTGTTGCGGTTCGTGCCGGCGCGAACGATGAGCGGAATGGGATCAAGGTGGGATGTGTCGCGCTGCGATACATCGCCGGGCGCAGCGCGACCAGCGCCGCCGCGTGCGCCGGAAATGATTTCATCCGACCATCCGGGTTTCAGTCGCAGGTTGCGCGCGTCTTTGCGAAACAGATGCAACGAATAGCGCTCGTGATTGGAGAAGATGACGTCGTCGTAGCCGTCGCGATCGACATCGACGAAGCGCAATCCCGCGTCGCGACCGTTTTCATCGACGAAGCTCGTGCCTTTCGGCAGCGCGAAGTCCAGACGCTTCCAACTTGCAGCAGCCGGGTCCCACTTGAAGAGAAGGTTCACGGCGGGGTTCGCGATCAAAAGCTCAGTGCCGCCATCTCCATCGATGTCCCGAAAACGCAGGCCAAAGTCCCGACCCTCAACTTTGTTCGCGACATCCTGAAGGGAGATTCCTGCCATGAGGAACCCATCTGCTCGCCATTCGTTTCCTTTCCATCTCCACGCGCCCGCGAGATTCATGGCGATCGTCTCTGCGCCCACCAGTCCGAACTGCACAGCCCCGCCATGAAAAGGAAGACTGCTCGCGAACCAACGCCCGCTGTTCGCGTCCCAGGTCCGAGTGAGCGTATTGCTCCGGGAGTCAGTCGTCCCGCCAAGAGCGTCCAGGTAACCATCATTGTTCAGATCAACCAGACGGCCTCCGGCATCGGTGCGCAACTCAGCCACGCTTTTGCTCAACCGCTCCTGCGCCTCCTTGAAGTTCAAAAACTTCACCCGCTTCCCATACTTGCTCGCCGCGTAATCGATGAATTCCACCATCTGCTCCGCGCGAATCCAGCCGTGCGGATGGAAGATGAACGTCATCACGCCTTGCTTGATCACGATCGCGTCAAGCGCGCGCTCCCAATCGCGCACCGTTGCGGCATTCGTCGAGCCGTGAAGGTTGTGCGCCTCCCAATCGCTCGGGACGATGCACGGGAATTCCCAGCATGTTCCGCCGATCACGAAGGGATACGGATAATCTTCGATGATGGTCGTGAACGATCCCATGCTCACGCGCGTCGTGGTGTTCGTCTCGCTGGGCAGGTACTTGCGAAAACGCTCGCGCCCTTGCTCGTCGATCACGAGTTCGCGCGGCAGCGATGAATCGTTCGTGGTGAGGATCACCATCACGCTCGAGTCGATGCTGAGAAAATTTCCCTTCGTGGAAGTGCGGTTGAAAATATCCGAGTAGAAACGCGGCGATGGCGAATTCATGGAGTCGCAACACGGCATTCGAAACGCGACCGGCTTGTTCCCGGGAATCGTGTTCAACAGATCCACGCAATCGTGATACGTCGCCGAAGCGGCGGCGAAATCTCCCTTCTGACACAGCGGACACGGATGCGCGATCGTGTGGCACTCGAGCGACACGCCCTCCTTCAACCACGACTGGAGCTGGGCATTTGTCGGTGACGTTGTGTTCACCAGAATGCTCACAGGCGCGCGACCATCGATCTTCTTCAGGCGATCGAGAATGGGCCGCAGCATGGTTTCATACTTCGACTCGTTGTGGCGCATATCGTCGATGCTGAGAATCACCACGGCATCAACGCCTTCTTCGCCGACCCATTGCGGCGTGATCAGTTTCGGAAAGTTCAGCCCGGGATAAAACGGATTGTCACTGTCGAGATATGCGAGGCGATTACCGTTCGTGGAGAACGGCGCGGCGCAGATGACGCTTGCTGTCAGGGCAAGCGTCAGCGCGAGGGCGGCTCGGGTTGGGAACATGTCGCGAGCGTAGCCGCGGATACCGTGAATCGAAATCAGATTTTGCTCGGCGCGCTCAACCACACGTCCGAACGAGCCGGGCACATGCGCCGCGCTATTTTCGAGGCGCCGGTTTCTTCTCAAACACCCCCTTTCCTGCAAGCGTCTTCTCAAAGCCGCCTTCAACAAGCCACGCCTTTGCGCGCGCATCCTCACGCAGAAATGCATTCCAGAAAGCAGTGGTGCTGGCGCAGATGATGTCGCGCATTCCCGCGTCTCGGCTCGCATTGCGGCCTGCGGCTTTTCTCCCGGAGAACACCATGTGATCGCCGCCGATTAACGTGACGAGGAACTGTGGAGCATTCGTGATCGCATCGAACGGGATGCGCCGATCTTTTGCTGACGTGCCTCCGATCGGGCTCTCATCGGCTGTGCCCGTCAGGTGCAAGATCGGAATGCGGATGTGCTCATAGTCGCGCCGGGCAGAATCCTTTGGCACCGGAGCGCTCATGGCAATTCCCGCTTTCACCCGCTGATCGGCCGTCCTGCGTGCTGCTCGCGAGTCGCCTTGCCCGGCGATCGCCAGCACCGTCCATGCGCCGAATGAATGCCCAGCCACGCCGACACGCGCCATGTCCAACTTTCCCTTCAGATTACCGCCGCCTTGATTCATCTTCGTTAATTCGTCGAGGGCGAAGCTGACATCGAGTGGGCGATTCCTTGCGTTGATCGGATCGAGAGTCGCGTTGCGCATCGCTTCTTGCGGACGCGAACTTCCGCGCCACACCGCATCATCGCTGCCGTGATGTTGCACGTGGACCGAGACGAAACCGTGACTGGCCCAATGGCGGCCGAGATATTCGTAGTTACTGCGCGTGCCACCAAGTCCGTGCGAGAAGACGATCATAGGACAGGCGCCAGTTGCATTCCTGGGGTAGTAAATCCCGGCCGGAATCTGACGGTCGCGGGCGGCGTCGCGCCACTCGACGTCGAGCGTATCAACATCCAGCGATCCAGAGGCCGACCAGTTGGTTTCAGCGCGAACGACGACGGCGATGATCAGCAGTGCGAACGCCAAAACAATTCTCATGCAACTACTGACGGACCGACACGCGAGAATCGTTACAGAAAATCCGGTGCTTCACCGCACTGCGGTGCACGGAATCCTTTTCTTAATCTCCCGAAGGGAACGAACAAGATCAGGAACAGGATTAAGAAAGGGCTACTGCGCTGTCCATCCGCCGTCGATCACCACATCGGTACCGGTGATAAAGCCTGCGTCGTCAGAGCAGAGATAAACGGCGAGTTTGCCAATCTCATCGGGATCGCCCCAGCGGCTCAGCGGAATCTTCGCCATGAATTGCGCGCTCAGTTCGGTGTTCGTCGTCAGTGGCAAATTCATCTCCGTCGCGAACACGCCGGGACTAATGCCGTTGACCGTAATTTTCTCGGGCGCGAGTTCGAGCGCGAGCGCGCGCGTGAATCCGAGCAGCGCCGTCTTACTCGCCGAGTACGCGGTGCGACCGGGCAACGACACGTGCGACATCATCGAGGTCATGTTGATGATTCGACCGTAGCCTTGCCCGCGCATCAGCGGCACGAACGCGCGGCACATGAGGAAGACGCTGGTCACATTCGTGTTCATCACGCTGTTCCACTCCGCAAGGGTAAAGTCAGTGATCGCTTTGCGAATGTTGATGCCAGCGTTGTTGATCAGGATGTGCAACGTGCCGCCGACGTTGTTGGTGAACTCGTCTCGCACGCGCGCGACTTGCGATTCGTCACTCACGTCCGCGGTGAATGCGAAGGCATGCCCGCCCGTGTCTTGTATCTCGCGCACGACTTCGTTCAACCTGCTGCCATCACGCGACACCAAAGCGACACGCGCTCCTTCCGCCGCCAGGGCCATCGCCATGGATTTGCCGAGCCCTTTGCTCGCGCCCGTGATCAGCGCGGATCTGTCTGCGAATTTCATGGCTGGCACGTTGAGCAGCCCGGGTGCGTCGCACAAGCGCGGAAACATCGCGGAATGCAGTCGCCTCGCGGAGCACGTCGGGCGTTCGGCATTTGTCTTCCATCAACAGCCGTGACTTGTAAGGCGCCACCACATTGGCCTTTGAATTGCAGTTGGAGCGCAAGAAAACATGACCGTATGGAAACGTTATTGCTCATCACTTCACTGGCCTGGCTCATCGTGGGAATTGACCTGTTGATCGCAGCGAACAAGAACGCAAAGACCGCCGACCTGCATCGGATCGAATAGAAGCTGCCCGCACGTGGTGATTCGCGCAGTTGCGCAGCAACGCGACCCTCACTAAGTTCATGACGTGCGGACCGCGTTCAAGGAATGGGCCGTGGTGGTCAACGCCCTCGCGCGTGGCGACCAGATTCTGATTCTCCGCAAAGGCGGGATCAGTGAAGGGCCGGGTGGTTTTCAGCTCGAACACGAGCGATTCCTGTTTTTCCCGACGCTCTTTCATCAGCAACGCGGCTCCGTCATCCCGAGCGCCCAGATTCTCTACGACTCCCTCGCGCCGGCGTTTTCGTCAAACGTGGTCCGCATCGAGTGCTTCGCTGAAGTGGTGGATTGGAAGCTGATCGAGACTTTGGGTGCTGCGTTGCGCTTGCGCGGACAACACATCTGGCGCGACGAAGCGGTGCGGGAGAAATTCGAAACGGGGAGCGCGTGCAGCGTGTACGCGATGGCCGTGCGAGTGTTTCGCCTGCCATTGCCGGTGGAGTTGCCCATGGCGGCGCACTACGGCGGCTGCAAGTCGTGGGTCGAACTCGGCACAAACATTTCTCGCGACGGCGCTCAACCGGTGCTGACCGATCGCGAATTCAATGCGAAATTGGAGCGCTTCGAGCAGGCGCTCGCACCGGCGGAGGTTTGATTATGAACGAAAGCACACACGTCATCCTGGCTTCGGCATCGCCACGCCGCGCCCAATTGCTGCACGACTTCGGCATCGAGTTCGAAGTGTTGCCGGCCCGCACAGAAGAGTCGCAGCCGGAACATTTCACACCCACTGAAGCCTGTCTGCTGAACGCGTATCACAAAGCGCGTGCGGTCGCGAAAAAGTTTCCCGACGCCATCGTGATTGGCGCGGACACGGAGGTGGTGCTGGGCCAGCGCGTTTTCGGAAAGCCGCGCGACCGCAAGGCCGCCGCGAGGATGCTCGCCGAACTCGAAGAGAAATCGCACCAGGTGATCACGGGCGTTTGCGTGCTACACCTGCGCTCGCATCGGCAAAAGCTTTTCACCGAGCAGACCATCGTCACCTTTCGTTCGCTCGGCGGCGACGAGATCGACGACTATCTGGACAAGATTAATCCGCTCGACAAAGCGGGCGCCTACGCCATCCAGGAGCACGGCGACATGATCGTGGACCACGTCGAAGGTTCGTACTCGAATGTGGTCGGTCTGCCGATGGAGCGGCTGCGCGAGGAATTGCGTGAGTTCGATGTGCGCGAAGGCGCT
>DATHEW010000546.1:0-6789 GCA_035318425.1 Candidatus Acidiferrum sp.
CCATTGGAACCTGGCCCGGTATTTCCTTCTTTCCCAATGCCTGTTGTTGCGCTCGCAACATGGACAACGCGGACGCGGCGATGCGCTTGCGGCCAGTTCTGTCCTGAGCCGGATACTGCTGTTCAGCTTTTTCAAATGCATGGATCAATGTCGCCAGCTCGGAAAACTTCAAAGGCGTGTTCGGATATGCGAAGCCGCTCATCCTTGAATTGGTTTCAGTGACCATGCGCAGAATATTCGTCCACGCACGGTAGCCCTCCGCCGCCTCAAATATTTGCGCTTCTTGCGATGATGAACGGGCGAGTTGCCTCAACGTCTCGGCTTGCGGAACTCCCCACTTCTCGATGCGCCGAGATGCACTGGCGATAAGATCACCAGCCGATAATGACATCATCCCGATACCAGTGCTTTTGACCGCTTCCCCGATCAGATTGGGGTTTTCAGTCGTGATCTGGGAAAGCGTTCTCGCTGCCTTCTCGATCTCAATTGGGTCAACGCTAAAGGACATGGTCATCACATTTCCATCTGCCTTCATCAACAAGTTGGTGGACGCTGCCATCTTACTCAGAAACCGTGACCAACTGACGCCAATCTCGGCACGCTCTCCGGGACTCCACGCGGCAAGCGGCGGCTGACCTTTGGTGGGCATAGTATGTCTTGCCGCGTAATACTCAGGTATGGTCAGAATTTTTTCGTATAGGGCAACCGCTTCCTGCGGAGAATCGAACCAGAGTCCATCCGACTCCCACCATGCAGCGGGAAGTGATGTCGGCAGTACGTGATGGGTTCTGTAGTACACGCGCGGCAACTGCGGACGCTTCGGTGCAGCCGACGCTCTCCTCTCTACGGCAAGGCGTTCTTTCAGGGAAAGACCCGCCGTTCGCCGTTCTTCAGCGGAGACACTGTTCGTCGTCAACCACTCGTTGAGATCGCGGGCTAGCGAACGCAGGCGTTGCAGGCTCTGCTGCTGCCCGGACCGGTAAGATACGTTGCGATAATACGGTTCAAGGACGCGCGAGGTGAGCGGCAACAGGTGCAAGCCGAAGCCCACCCAACTCGAATCGATCTGATTCGTATCATTTCCCAAAGCTTCTGTAGACTCACGGAACAGCTCGAGTGTTTGCGCCATCATGGTGAGCCCTTCAGGCGATGGCGTTTTGAGAAAACCGTATTTGTCAAAAAGGGCGCTTCCATTGGGTTGATGATCGCCCATCAAGAGCGCCAGAGTGCCGCGTGCCACAATGCGGTAGGCTGCGGTAAGTTGCGTGCGGTTACCCAAATACCAACTGGCGTCGGAAGTCTCTCGAACTTGTGGCCACAATCCCCAGGTCGCCGCCCATTGCGCCTCTTGCAGGAATTTTTCTGCTTCAGCCTCGGTCTGCCACGCGGGAGTGCTTCGCTTCTTTCCGATCGTGATGAGAAGGTTGGTCACCAGTGCATCGACGATTTCGGACATCGCTTGTCGCTGGCCGTTCACCCTAAATTCAACGGGAGCCACTTGCGGCGCAGCGACGCGAAGATCAATGGTTAGATGCGTGAGCGACACGACATCCCGGTTGATGACGCCATCAATCACGTAAGCGCCGTTCCAAAACCGTTCATCAATTGCACTGAAATCCTTCTCGTTCTGCAATGTTCCCAGGTCACGTCGATCGAGGACAAATGCTTCAGGTTCACGCGCCAGCCGAAGTCGCAGCAATGTCGTGAGCTCCTTCTCCAGGCTCGCGCCTTCGGCCACTGGCACTGAAAAGCGAAGGCTGCCCAGCGAGATGGCTACCGCGTCTTCCGCTTTCACGTTTAGCTTCGGCAAAACTCGTTCTATTCGCGCCGCGAATGAAGTCGCCCAAGCAGTGGCACTCGCAAAAGGCAGCGGAAATTCATCATGCACCAACACGACACCCGGCCCAGTTGCAACGATCCGCGCAGAAAGCACCTCGTTGGTCTGTTCACCGGGGCGTTGTTCGAGCAACACCACGCCACGCGCGCCGAGGAGTCTGCCGACTTGCATTGCCGACTGCGGTCGCTCCAGTGATAATTGGTGTTCTCGAAGCACACGGTCGATCTCCGAGCGTTCGAGCACGACCACATTCGTGGCCTGCGAAAGGGAAACCGTCAGCGCGTCGGCCAGAGGCTTTGCGGCCGCATCCGCCGTCACAATCGCGATCGACGCGGCGGCGGTTTGCTGCCCGAGCGTCTTGAACGCAAGGAACAGACACGGGACCAGAGCGTAGAGATAATGCAGGGGACGCATGCGTGCCGATAGTCTCCTGCGGCAGGGAAACGTCAAACCCGCGTTCAGCGCCGTCGCTTTCGTGTGCATTCGTGAAATTGGACAACGCGGGCGTAGGATTCCTTTGCGGAAAAATCTGAATTCACTGGAGCCTCGCTTCCGAATGCTTGTCTGATGCGCTTTCGCAAAATCTGAGAACTGCGCAGCCGCCTTGAATCCTGCGCAAATTGTTCAAAGGATCACGCGCGGCCCGTTGTCATACTCACGAACTGAATGGTTGCCCATGACGAGGAACAGGATTGGATCGCCCGCAGCCGTAAGGGCGATCACGAAGCCTTCGAAGCATTGGTGCGCCGTTATCAGCGTATGATTCACGCCCTGGCATTTCGGATGACCGGATCGAGCAGCGATGCTGAAGACGTCGCGCAGGAGACGTTCATTGCCGCGTTCCACGAGTTGGACGGATTCAAGGGCGACGCTCGTTTCTCGTCGTGGCTTTACCGAATCGCCACGAATCGCTGTTTGAACTGGATAAAGCGAATCGAGCGACGTGCTCACGCTTACGAGAGTTGGGTGAATGAGAACAAAGATGCTTCGATTGGAAATGATGACGAAGTGATCGCACATGCCGTGCAGGGAGCGTTGATGAAACTCGATCCGCAACAACGAAGCGCGTTGGTGCTCACTGCTTACGAGAATCTGAGCCACGCGGAAGCTGCCATGATTCTTGGCTGCGCTGAGACGACCGTTTCCTGGCGTGTCTTCACCGCGCGGCGAAAACTTAAACGCTGGCTCACGCCTCTGGTGAAAGGAGGACGCGTTGACTGATCCCGAACTGAACGAGCTGTTGCGAAAGTCGCCGACACCATCACGAAGTGATGCGTACTGGAGCGAATTTCCAAGCCTAGTTTCGTGCGGGATCGCGAGAGCCGCGCCGCAAAGCGTGTTCGAGCGCAAGCGTTTCAGATTTGGTTTCGCCACGGCCTTCGCTACAGGACTCACGGTCGTTTGTCTGCTGGTCGGCTTTTGGTTCGGCGCGCGGCGTAATCAGAACGCTGCACGTCTCGAAGACACCGCCCAGGCGCGCAAATTGATCGCAGAACTCACAACCCTTTTCCCACATCAGCTGGAGGCCATCGTCATCGAGAACGGGCGCACCGAGCTGCGTCTTTCTGAGAAGGCGGACGTTCTTGAATCCGCCGCGGTCCTACTTCGCATTTGCGGTAAAACCGGTTGCGCGAGAGTCATTACTTTTAGCGGGCAACAAGTTCGTGTAAACGAACAATGGTGCGACGTGCTCGTTGATTCACGCGGCAACGTGATCGTCGCCGGCCCCCGGTTCGTCTGGTCCAAAGCTCGGGATGCCAGTTCTGGGACACAAATCGACGCGAAGTCATTGGGGGACATGTTGTGATCTCTCTCGGGAACATCGTGCGCATTTGGATGATTTTGGCGAATGCCGCTTTTGCTGCGACGACCCAAATCATCTCTACCGAATCACCCCGCGTGTTTTCTGGCTCGCCGTCTGCCATCGAAGTCAGATTCCAGAACTCAACCGAAACGATGTTCGAATCGGATGTGTTCATGCGCATATTCCAACTCAGCTCCTCGACGGCCATGCCTGTCACGTCGCGCGAACGATGGAACACACTCAAGGTGCTCGCCCATCAAACGATCGTCGAACACGTGAGGTTCCAGCTTCCCAGCGTGCGAGCGGAAACGAGATTCGAGATTCGTTGGAGCGACTCGCAAGGAACCGTAATGGGCACCACTGCCATCGACGCGTACCCGACGAATGTCTTGGCGAAGCTAACAGGGTTTTGTGCGGCGAAGGAGTTGGGAGTTTTTGATCCCGAGTCGCGGTTGAAACCATTGCTCGACGCCGCTGGAGTTGAGTTTGTTGATGTTGGCCAATCCACGTTCGAAGATTTTCGCGGCCGCCTGATGATCGCGTTTCTGAATGATCCCGGACAACATGCGCGCCTATTCAAAATGCTTCGTCGCGGAGTAAACATTGTGCTGATTTCGGTGAAAGCCGAAGAAGACAGTTCCGAGAACTTTGTCACCGTGAACAGGAGCCGCGAGGCATGTTGGGCGCTCGTTCACCCGAGGGCAGTCGGGGTCTTGAAGACGGACGTGGCTTCGCAACTGCGCCTCATTTCGATTGCGCGACTTGTTACTAATACGAATCACTACGACCTGATAACCCAGCCATGAAACGAACTATCTCCATTGCCGCTCGCCATGCCGTCGCGACCGCATTCGCCATCGCAACACTTGCCGCGTGCGGAAAAGAAGCCCTCACCGTTGCGATTTTTGATTTTGAGTCGAAAGACGAAGCGGTGCGCGACCTGGGCTCCAAAGTGTCCGCACTGCTCAACGCGACGCTCTCGGCGGAGCCCGAGGTGATTACTGTGGAACGCGCGGAGCTGCAAAAAATGCTCGGTGAACAGGAGCTTGGATTGTCCGGGACAGTTTCCGCAGACACCGCCGCAAAGGTCGGGCACCTCACGGGCGCGAAGGTGTTGGTGACCGGCCGCGTGTTCACCATCGAAAAAGAACGCGTGATTGTCGCCAAGATCATCAGCACGGAGACGAGCCGTGTTTACGGCGAGTTGAGTAAGGCTGGAACGGGATCGCCATTGACCGATCAGGCAAGTGCGCTTGCGGCAAAGATTGCTAAGACGATCGTGGACAAAAGCGAAACCCTCGTCGCCAAAGTCGAAACTCGCGACCAGCGCGTCGAGCGACTGAAGAAACTCATCAAGGCGGAAAAGCTTCCGGCGGTGAGTGTTCGGATTCCCGAACAGCACTTCGGGCAAGCGGTGCGCGATCCCGCGGCAGAAACCGAATTGCTTCTGCTCCTTCAGCAATGCGGCTTCACCATCGTAGACGAAAAGTCCAAGGATAAGGCCGACGTGGAGATAACCGGGGAAGCCTTCAGCGCGCTGGGCGTGCGGAAGGGAAACCTCATCTCCTGCAAGTCTCGTGTGGAACTCAAAGTGCACGACCTCCGCACACGCACACTGCTTCTGACCGACCGGCAGACGAGCGTCGCCGTCGATGTTGCAGAACAAACAGCCGCGAAAACAGCCCTTCAAAACGCGGCAGCGGAATTAGCGGATCGCGTGATCGCGGCACTGGCGAAAACTCGCTAAACAGGGGACCTCGATCGATTTGAAAACGATTTTGAATTTCTTTCGCAAACCACTTCCATGACATCTCTCATCCGCCGTTTTGCTTCGTCTCTCCTGGTCTGTTGGGCCGTTCTGCACGCGCACAGCGCCGAACTTCGCGTTGCGGTCGTACCGACAAGCCCACTGCTGCAATCCGCAGCGGACCTCCTGACCGCCGAGTTTTCGCAAAGCAAATATGGAGTGGTTCTCGTCGAGCGCTCTGAACTGGAGCGAGCGAACCGGGAGCAGGCGCTCACCGCGAAGAACTCTGCTGACTTCGCACGCCTCGGACAGACCCTCGGCGCGCATGGCGTGTTGGTGCTCGATTTGATCGGGGGCACCAACTTGACGGCGAAACTGATCGCGGTCGGCCCAGGGTCGCGCTTGATTTCCAGGCATACCCGTATCCCATCAAGGACATGGGCGGTTGGTCCGATTTCGTCGCGAACCGTTGTGCGCCGCTGTTGCCCAAGTTGACCGTGCTTAATCGCGATGCGCTGCCGCTCTCGATTCTGAACCTTCGCGCATCCATCAAAACGGCAGAGACTCTGCGGATCGAGAACGACGCGACGTCGCTGCTGATTCATCGGCTCATTGCGCAACGTGAATTGTTCGTGTTGGAACGCCAGCGGATGACTTTGCTCGGTGCAGAGAAGGAGTTGAAAGAGATCCAGGAATCTCCGTTTTGGAACGGGAGCTATCTGCTTGAAGGCGTGATTGAAAAGGGAGGCGTGACGCGCGACGCGATCTCGATCACTGCGCGGCTGGTGTCGCCGCAACGGAGTTCCCAAACCATTGCTGCCAAATCGGACACCGGTGACTTGAATCAATTGGTTGAGCAACTCACCCGGGAGGTTCTCTTGCGGCTGGACAAAACGACCAGTGCGCCGGCGTGGAACGCCGCGGCGGAAGCAAAGCGCTATTTGGAGGAAGCGCGTTGGGCCACGAAAGCAGCCGCGCACCAAATGGCGCAGGCAGCGATCGCATCCGCATGGGCATTGGGCGAACGCAGCTTTGACGCGGCGCAATTGCGGGTCAGTTGTTACACCCAAGGCGCGGGGAATGTTGTTCACTACGCGCGCTTTTCCTCGCAGGTTGAAGTGAGCGGACCGATCGGCGCGCCGCAACCCAACTTTTTAGCGCCGCTCGCCACAGCGCTGGAGAATTTCGCTGAACTCACTCCGCTTATCGGCACGAATGCGAAATCTCGCGCGTGGATCGACCTTGGGTTGAACGCACTCGACGTTGCCGGCGCACATTTGAATTGCTTCTGGCATCACACGAATGAGAGCGCGAAGGCGGAGGTAGAATTGGAGCGTCTCCGTGGGGCGGCCAGGCAAACGGAACGATTATTGAGCGGGGTTGAGACGTGGGATGCGCCGG
>DATHEW010000547.1:0-7941 GCA_035318425.1 Candidatus Acidiferrum sp.
CAGAGTCGAACCGTCGAGCAACTTCACAGTCAGCGTGCCGGTCTGGGGCGCGAGGTCATTCATCACCACGGCGAGCGGTTGCGCGTTGTCGCGCGAATAGGTACGCCGGCCAAACAGGACCGAACTCATGATGATGGAACGATCGTTCAATTGATCGAGTTCGCTTTCCAGAAAGTCACCATTCTGCAGAAACATCCCGGTGCGATTCGCGGCGAGTTCAAATCGAATGATCTGGCGCGTGGGCCGCAAGACCAGCCGTGCCACTCGATGGTTCAACACCGTGATCGGCTTGCCGCCCGCGAATGCAACCTGCGTCGCGCTGCGATCGCTCGCGGTGATTTCTCCGGCGAGAAAACTTCCGCTGCGCAACCAAAGCCCGGCTGGAATGAAAAGATTGGTCGTGTTCTCAATCTCCTCACCGGGAGTGTTCGTGCCGAACACATAGGACACAGCGCTCGACGAAATGTGTTCGCGTTGCTGGCCGCGGCTGCTCCAGCCGAGCCGGGCGGCCTTCACTTCCCGACCTTGTTTCGAGAACTCGAACTGGAGGTCGTATTTGCGTCCGGCCACGAGTGGAATCTCTTTCGGCAAATCCGTCTTCCCTTTCTTCGGCTCATCCCAGCGGAAGCAATCGACCTCCGTGCCGTTCAGGACCAGGCGCGTGCCGGCATCGCAATAGAAGCGGTACGGCTCTGAATGCTTCGGCTCGAGGCGCGCCCGCCAGCGAACGGAAAACTTCTCCGGCTCGAGCATCGGCGCGGGCGAACGGTCGCCCCACCAGAATTCCACCTTCTTGTCGGGACGCGCGAAAGCGAGTTTCGTTAAATCGTTCTCCGCAAAATATTCGCCGAGAAAACCACGGCACGAGATCGAGACGTTCTCGCACTGGAAGCCAGCTTCAGCGCCCGGCGATGGTGCTGTGATCCCCAATCCCGCATAGACGCGCGGCATCCAGGAATCGCTGTTCTCGGGAAAAGGCGAGTTGTGGCAATTCAACTTGGCCTGAACGACTTGCGTCCAATTCGTGCCGTCGCTAGATCGGAACGCCAGCACGCCGTTGTCCTTTTCCAGCCGCACGATCCTGAGCCAGATCGGTAGTTTCACCGCGCCAAAATCCTGGTGCTTGACGCTGTTCCAACCGCCGGGACGCGACTCGAAGCGCAAGTGTTTGTCACCACTCACCCCGAGCAGGGCATAGCCGCTGGATGCCTCCATGCCTTCGCGCAACATCACGCCACCCAGCGCTGGCATCGGCCCGCGAGCGCTCGTGATTCGCGCCGTCACTTCGGGTTCACCGCGCACCACGCGATACGCGAAGTGGAGCGGCTGATACTTCTTCTCCTTCAACTCGCCGCCGCTCACCGTAAAGGTAAACGCGCCATTGTTGTCGCTGGCACTGCCAATGACTTTGCCGATGTCTTCGACGCGCCATCCGCGTGGCAAGGGTTTCGCCGGCGCAGCCGCTTTGCTAAAACTCGCCACGCGCACCTCGCCCCATGTGAACGTGCGTTGGTCCGCATTGATGGGTTTGAAAGAGATGCTGCCGTCGCTCGCGATCGTTGGCGTGCCCTCGTGTTTCGTTCCCTCCGCCGTTTCGATGAACGCCGCTGAAACCAACAACTGATTTGCGACGAGGAAAAAAGCCGCAACGGCGTCGAAGATTCTGAATTTCTGAAATAACATGGTTCGCAAAGCAATGGTCGGACGACGCCGAGACCTTCTCATTTCAGTATTTTCGTCACCACGCCCGCTCCAGGACTTCCACCAGTTCCTCGTGACGCAACACCACGGGGTTGCCTTTCATGCTGCTTGATTGTGCCGCCTTCTCCGCGATCCCAATCAAGTCCTGGTGTTGGATGCCGAACTCGCGGAGCCTTGGAATGCGCAACGCCGCACAGAGCTCGCGGACCAAGGCGACGCCGTCTTGAGCGCGGGCTACGGAGCGACCGGTCAACAGTCGTGCGACTTCTTCGTAACGTGCGATCGTTTCCCCGGCGCTCCTTTCGGCGGCGCACCAATTCATCTCCATCACATCCGCGAGCAATGAAGCGCAGATCGCGCCGTGAGGCACCGAGAACATTCCGCCGATCGGTGCGGCGAATCCATGCACCGCACCGAGGCCGGCGTTTGCCAGTGCCATGCCGCCGAACAAACTCGCGAGCGCCATATCGCGCCGTGCTTCTGCATCACCGCCGCTCGCAAATGCGCGTGGTAACGCCCGCGTCGCGCGGGGAATCGCTTCGCGACAAAAGCTGTCCGTCATCGAATTAGCGCGAACAGAAACGAACGGTTCAATGAGTTGCGTGAGCGCGTCCATGCCCGTGCTCGCCGTGAGGGACGCCGGCAACTCTCGCGTGAGTTCGGGATCTATAATGGCGACACACGGCAACATGTCGGGGCTGCGCAGGCTCACCTTCACGCGATGTTCCTTCGAGACAAGCACGGCATTGCGGGTGACTTCGGACCCGGTACCCGCGGTGGTCGGCACGGCGATGACCGGCAACGGTGGAGCCGTGAGCGACTGCGCCTTACCGATCACTTCGAGATAATCAAAAATGTCACGCGTGTTGGTGGCCAGGGCTGCGATGGCTTTCGCCGCGTCGAGCGCGCTGCCGCCGCCGATCCCGACAACAACATCACACTTCTTTTCACGCGCGAGTTCTGCGCCGCGTTGAACGAGCGCGATTTCGGGTTCTCCAGAAATGGCAAAGTTTGTGACGGCGCAACCGGATTGTCTTAGAAACTGCATCACCGGCTCGGCGCGGGAAAGATTGTTGCCACAAACCACCAGCGCACGATCGCCTAAACTTTTCGCGATCGAGCCGATCTCCCCGACTTTGCCGTCGCCAAAGAGTATGCGTCCCGCGGTTGTAAACTCGAAGCTGCTTACCATCCGCTTGCGTCCGGAAAAACGGCGTGGAATTTCACACTCATGCGCGGTTCCGCCATCATTGGCGCCACCGTGTCGTGCCACTTGGCGTAGTGCGCCGTCTCTTTGTGTGCCGCGGGCGCGTCGTCGTCGCGGTAAACTTCCACCAGAACGAAGCGCGTCGAATCGTCGCGTTGCTGAGCGACGTCGAATCGCGCGATGCCGGGTTCCTTCACGCTGTTGGTCGCGTTCTCGATGGTTGCGGCGCGGAACGCTTCGACTGACTCAGGCTTCACCTTCACTTGGACATGAACGATCAACATGACGATTGAAGTATGGTCGAGCGGTTTTGGGCTCGCAACGTTATCGCTCGTAAAGGCGTCGGAGCGACTCTGGCGAACTGCCGAGATAATATTGCAGCATGATTCGCCACATCAGCGCGTAAGTGCGGAGGACGCCGCGCTCCATGAACCGCCGCGCGGACGTGAGCACGATGGCGTCCGCAAGCGCGAGTCGCCCAATCTTTCGCAACCGCTTGCACAACTCGAATTCTTCCATCAAGGGGACGTCTGGCACGCCGCCAATTCTTTCCAACACTTGACGCCGCATGAAGAGACCCTGGTCACCCGCGATGCGACGGCCAAGGTGAAGGCGGATTCCGCATTTCCACTTGGACCCTCGCAACAGAAGTGGCGCGTCGCGAAATTCTTTCCAATAACCGCCAGCGGCGACGCGAGGATCGCTCAAACAATCCAGTGCCTCGCGAGCGGCGTGCGGTGGAAGCCATGTGTCTGCATGGAGAAGGAGCACGGCATCGCCCACTGCGGCTTCAGCGCCCGCGCGCATCTGAGTGCCGCGGCCCGGCTGCGATGCAATCACGCGGCAGCCAAGCTCCGCGGCGACGTCACGCGTGCGATCGAGACTGGCCGCGTCAGCGATGATGATTTCCATGACCTCCGGATTCGCGCGAATCCTGCGAATGGTTTCCGGCAGCGCGAGCTCTTCGTTTCGCGTCGGGATAACGACGGAAAGCGACCGCGGCGCGCGGAGTTTCTGCTGGTCGACTGCGTTCACGCGGCAACGCTGTCGGGCTCGCGATGGAAGTGCAAGGAATGCAGCGCGATGTGCTTCGAGTGAAAAATTACAAATCAATCGGCGCGCGCTAAAGCTCCCGCCCATCTCACCCGATAAAAAGTAGTGAGTGTGGTTTAGAGTTTTTCCCACGCTCTTCAGAAGGGAACCCGCCCTCGAGTAGAGGGCGGGTATCCCTTTTGACACGTTACGACAGCGGAGGTTTTTCCCGATGCCACGGCGTTGCCTGCTCATAGGCGTGCGCGATCTTCAGGATGGTTGATTCCCCGAATGGTTTCCCCAGCAGCTGCAAGCCGATGGGCAACTTTGGGTTCGCGCTGAATCCACAAGGCAAGCTGAGCCCGCAGATGCCCGCGAGATTGCAGGAGATCGTGAAGATGTCGGAGAGATACATCTGCATCGGGTCATCGGTTTTCTCTCCAGTTTTGAAAGCCGGCGTGGGTGTCGTCGGCGTGACGATCGCATCCACCTTCTCGAACGCGTTCAGAAAATCCTGACGGATCAGCGTGCGAACCTTTTGTGCGCGCAGATAAAATGCGTCGTAGTAACCGCTGCTCAGGACATACGTGCCCAGAATGATGCGGCGCTTCACTTCGGGACCGAAACCTTTGCCACGCGTTCGGCTGTAAAGCTCGAAGGGATCGGCTCCATTCACGCGCGCGCCGTAGCGAATGCCATCGAAGCGCGCCAGGTTCGCCGAGGCTTCGGCTGGTGCAATAATGTAATACGTTGCGGCGGCGTATTCAGTATGCGGGAGCGAGATCTCGACAATCTCCGCGCCGAGTTCCTGCAACTTTTTCACGGCGGCATCCACCGACTCCTTGACCTCGGCGCTCAGGCCCTCGACGAAATATTCCTTCGGCAAGCCGATCTTCAGGTCGCGAATATTCCCATCCAGTGCGGTGGTGTAATCAGGCACCGGCTCGGGAACACTCGTGGAATCCATCGTGTCATGGCCGCTGATGACGTTGAGCAACGTTGCGGCGTCACGAACGTTCTTTGTGAACGGCCCGATTTGATCGAGTGACGACGCGAACGCCACCAATCCGTAGCGCGACACGCGCCCGTAGGTCGGTTTCAAACCCACGCAACCGCACAACGCCGCCGGTTGACGGATTGATCCGCCGGTGTCTGAACCAAGTGTGGCGGTGCATTCGTCGGCAGCCACCGCCGCTGCCGAGCCACCCGACGAGCCGCCCGGAATGCGCGTTGTGTCCCACGGATTGCGCGTGGTGAAGAACGCGGAATTTTCCGTCGAGCTGCCCATTGCGAACTCGTCCATGTTCAGTCGGCCAAAAATCACGGCGCCTGCTTCACGCAGCTTCGTCACGACTGTCGCGTCGTAGGGCGAAACAAAATTTCCGAGAATCTTCGATGCGCAGTTGAGCGGATGTCCACGCACGGCCAACACGTCTTTCATCGCGATCGGCACGCCGAGCAGTGGCTTGTTCGCCGCGGCTCCCGCCCTCAGTTGCTGGTCTGCCGCGTCCGCCTGCGCGAAGGCGTCCGCTTCATCGTAGCTCAGGAATGCTTTCACCTGAGCATCGACGCGCTTGATGCGATCGAAGCACGCGGTCAGCGCTTCTCGCGCGGAGACTTCGCGTGACGAGAGACGGGATTGCAATTCGGAGATTGTGAGTTGGTTCAACATGGGGAACGGCGCGAAAGCTACTCGACGATTTTGGGAACGAGAAAACAGCCATTCAACTGCGCGGGTGCGTTGCGCATCGCTTCCTCGTGCGGCAGTGAAGGCCGGATCTCGTCGGCACGTGTGACATTGGAGAGAGGGACGGCGTGCGCCGTCGGCTCGACTTTCGAAACATCGAGTTCATTGAGCTTGGCGATGTAGTCGAGAATGTTTCCGAGCTGCGCCTGGAATTTCGTTTCTTCCTCGGGCGTGAGGGCGAGCCGCGCGAGGTGCGCTACGTACTTCACATCAAAATCCGGCTGAACAGACATGCGCGTGAAGCTAAGGAGCGGGGTTCAAAGCGCAAGATTCAAGTCAGGGCGAGCGCTTCAATCCTCATCGAACTTGCGCTTGATCAGCGCATCCAGTTCGTCGAGCGCTTTTGCGGCATCGTCGCCTTGCGCGGACACCAGGATGCGGCTGCCGGGACCGGCGGCGAGCATCATCAGACCCATGATGCTCTTGCCGTTGATGACGTCGCCGTCCTTTTCCACGAGCACGTCGCAATCAAACTTGTTCGCCGTCTTGACGAACATTGCGGCGGGCCGGGCGTGAATGCCCAGTTTGTTCAACACCGTCATCTCTCGTTTGATTTTAGAGGCTTTGGACGCGCTCATTTTGGTGAGCCTAACTTATCGTCTCGCCGCAGTGCCAACGTTTTTCAAATCGACTGCTCTCCTGCCATGCGAGCGATGAGCATGTCGTTCAATTCCTTGGCCGCATTGTATCCGGACAGCCTCAGCTTGGTCTGGAAAGCCGCCACCTCGACCAACCGCGCCAGGTCACGACCGGGGCGCACCGGCAAAATCATATGCGGCACATCAATGCCGAGAATCTGCGCGTACTGCTCCTCCATCCCGAGGCGATCCACATCACGCACCTTGTCCCATTCCTTCAACGTGACGATGAGATCGACGCGTTTTTCGTGGCGGATCGAGCGCACCCCGAACATGGCCTGCACGTTGATGATGCCGATTCCGCGCACCTCCATGTGATTGCGCGTCAGTTCAGAACTGGTGCCGACGATCTCGCGTCCATCAATCAAAGTCACACGCGTGATGTCATCGGCGACGAGGCTGTAGCCGCGCTCGATCAACGCCAGCACACACTCGCTTTTGCCAATGCCGCTTTCGCCTTTCACGATCACGCCGACGCCAAGGATATCAACCATGCTGCCCATCTCAGTGCCGCGCGGCGCGAACATGCTTTCGAGCGCGAGCGTGGCGAGATTGATGAACTTCATCGTGATGAACGGGCATTTGAAGACCGGCACATCCACCTGCTCGGCCATTTTCAGCAAGAGCTTGTCCGGCTCCAGCCCACGCGAGAAGACGATGCACGGAAGTTTGTATGAGAGCAGTTGCTTGTAACGCCGCTCACGTTCGCCCTTGGGGAGAGATTCGAGGAAGTGGCATTCGGCATTGCCCATTACCTGCACGCGCTTATTGGCGAAGTATCGCGTGAAACCGGCAAGCGCCAGCCCGGGGCGATTCACCGTTGGCTCGCGAATGATGCGCTTCAATCCGATCGCGCCGGCAAGCAGCTTGAGCTGCAGCGCATCGGCGTGATCCGTGTAAAAGCGTTCGACCGTAACGGTGTCGCGTTGCATGCGCGGCAGAGTGCCGAGTCGCGAAGGAAACGTGAAGACGGAAACAGCCAGCGCTCGCAAATCGTTTCCGGATCGCTAAGTTCCCGCGCATGAAACCACTCGCGATCCTGTTGCTCGCCGCGAATATCTCCTGCGCGGAAAACTGGCCGCAGTGGCGCGGACCGCGTCTGGACGGCACGAGCACAGAAACGAACGTGCCGGTGCATTGGAGCGCCACGAGCAACATCGCGTGGAAGGTGGCCATGCCAGGCCTCGGCCATGCGTCGCCGATCATCTGGGGCGATCAAGTGTTCACCGTGACCGCATTGCCCGAAACGCAGGAGCGCGTGCTGCTCGCCCTTAATCGCAAGGACGGCAAAGTCGCATGGAAGCAAAGCGTGCTGAGCTCGCCCCTCGAGAAAAAGCACATGCTCAACAGTCACGCGTCAAGCACGCCCGCCTGCGACGGCGAGCGCGTGTTCGTCGCGTTCCTCGATCGGCAGCAGATGGTGGTCGCTGCTTACGATCTCAGCGGAAAGCAGCAGTGGGTGGCGCGCCCGGGAAAGTTCTCGAGCATGCACGGCTTTTGCAGCTCACCAATTCTCTTCAAGGACAAGGTCATCGTGAACGGCGATCACGACGGAGACGGCTACATGGTCGCGCTCGATCGGCAGACCGGGAAACAACTCTGGAAGATCGATCGGC
>DATHEW010000548.1:0-10089 GCA_035318425.1 Candidatus Acidiferrum sp.
ATTCACGGCTTTGCCATCTTGAAGATGAACATTGAGGCCACACCCGGTGGAACAGAATCCGCAAACCATCGTCGTGGTCTGGTCGGGATTCAGTCGCGCGGGAACTTTGCCCAATCCGAACTCAGCCGGATGCAGCACCAATTCGTTTGTGAGTGGACCCGTGAATTGGCGCAACAACGGTGCAAGTTTGGATGCGACCGCCTTCACGAGGCCAATCCTCCCGGCATCTTCGGCGCAACAACCGTCCGGAAAAACAGGCAACGCTCAATGAGTTCTCCCACCAACAGCAACGCTACCGCAACAGCCGCGCAAACTTGCGGGTGCGGCAAAACGTTTGAACTCAGCAACACGGGAAGACCAATGCCGCCCAGCGTCAGACAAATGAGACGAACAAACGCGAGCGGCTGAAATGTGCTCGTGATCAGGAGCGCCGTCTTCCTCATTGGCGTGAGCGAGCGTTGCGTCACGTGGCGAAGCACTGAGATCTCGATCAACAACTTGAGACACGCCGCACACACGAGTGTCAGTGCGAGTGATGTGTTGGATGGTTGGAACAACAGCGCAATGCCGGCGCCGAGCAACACGGTCGTGAACAGAAATAACGAGACGCTTCGCCGTGGGTGCCAAAGCTCGCGCCGTGTGTCTGCGTAAATCATCGCCGAGCAGAACACTCCGGCCAGCCCAACACCGGACGCGGCGAATGCGAATGGCGGAAATAACAATGCAGCCGCGACGAGCGCCGGATAAATGCCGAACGCAACGATCTCGCGGCTCATCCAGGAGCGCCTGAAATTCAAAAAACCGCGCCATGCGCCGAGCGGACGGCCGAGATGAAGAACACTCGCACCGAGTCCAGCCATCGCGAATACCAAAGCCGACAGCAACGGATTCGATTGCGACGGATTCAGCACACTCGCGCACGCGGCACCGACGGATGCCTGCGTGAGCACCAGCATGAATACGAGCGGCCAATGCGCGGGCTGCGGTGTGATTTCTCCGAAATCCGCCGCGACGAGCGGAGCGCGAACAGCTTTATCCGCGCTCCGATACTGCGTCGTCGGCAGCGTGTAATCACCTGCCGGCGCGCCAGCGAGAAACGTCACCGCGCGTTCGCGAAACTCGATCGTCACTGTCTCGGTTTGCACCTTTGTGATGCGGATCGCTTTGCTCGGGCACGCCTGCGCGCACGCCGGTGCTTCACCGACAGCGAGGCGATTCGCGCACATGTCGCACTTGCGCACGATGCCGAGGCGCTCGTTGTACTTCGGCACGTCGTAAGGACATTTCAGCACGCAGTACTGGCAGCCAATGCACTGGTCATCGAGGTGCCGCACGATCCCGGTGATCGGGTCTTTGTCGTAAGCGAGGACGGGGCAGCCGTTGAGGCACGCGGGATCAACGCAGTGATGGCAAGCGGTCGTGACGTGTTGAAGCGTGGCACCGTTACCTCTCGTTGATTCGTAGAGCAGACTTTCAGTCTGCCGTATCGCAGTGCCTTCAGCCTGCGTGCCTCCCGAGTTATCGAGGCGCATGGAACTTTCGAGCGTCAGCCGATTGAGAGTCGGCGATACGGCAGGTTGAAAACCTGCGCTACGCGAGCGACGCGTCTTCGGCGCTTCGACAAGCAACCCGACTTCGCGCCACGTCTCGTTGTCATCGAGACCGTTCAGCGAATGACATGCGGTCACGCACGCCTTGCAGCCGGAGCATTTGTCGAGATCGACTTCGAAGGCGTATTGCTCGCCCGGCGACAAGGGCGTCACCGGAAGCAATCGCGCGAAACGATCCGCCGTCACTTCGCCGCGTTCGTGGGCGCGCGAGAATTCCGCGACGGGTGTGAAGAGCTGGTTCTGCTCCTCCAACAACTGCGCGAGAAATTCCCGTGGTGACTCCCGGGGTGGATTGGGCGCGACCGACATCAGATCCTTGCCGCCGCCACCGCACCCCAAGTGTTCCGCCAACGCTTCTTCACCACCACCAGGCCGCCGAGCGCCATCAGGCAAAGGCCCGCGAAGAACAGCAGGCCGAGCAGATAGTCGCCGGTGTGGTGGCGCGACACGCCAAGCAAGCTCGCGAGAAGAAATCCGCCGATGCCGCCGCCGCAGCCCACCAGGCCGGTCATGAGTCCGAGTTCATTGCCGAAACGCTGCGGCAAGAGTTGAAACACCGAGCCGTTCGCCATGCCGAACGCCGCGCAGGCTAGAATAAACGCGGCCACGTTCAGTGTGATCTCGCGAGTCAGTCCGGCGCCGACCAACGTGATCGCCGCCACGATGTAAAACACCTTGAGCGCGCGAATGCCGCCGATGCGATCCGCCACCGCGCCACCGACCGGCCGCGCGAATGCGCCGACCGCCGTGCATAGCGCCGCGAGATCACCCGCGTGAACGACCGAGAACCCGAAGCGATCCTTGAAGTAGATCAGGAACGAACTCGCGAGGCCGACGAATCCGCCGAAGCTCACGGTGTAGTAAAAGCAGAACCAATGCGTATCGCGCTCGCGAAACAGCTTCAGGTAGTCGGCGAAGCGTTTCGGCGCGCATGGCGTTGGCGCATCCTTCGCTGCGTACCAATAGACGCCGAGCACGACGAGCGCCGGGATCAGTGCGAAGCCAAAGACGTTTTGCCAGCCATAAACCGCCGCAAGACGCGGGGCGAAAATGGAGTCGAGGACCACGCCGATGTTCCCCGCACCGGCCAGCCCCAGCACGATTCCTTGCATGTGCGGCGGATACCAGCGTCCCGCCTGCGGCAGCGCCACGGCAAAACTCGCTCCCGCGATGCCGAGCACCACACCCATCAGCAACGTGGCCGGAAAACTTTTGAGACCAACGGTCCACGCCACCGCGAGGCCGACAATCACCACGCATTGCGCGATGATCCCGGTGCGTTTGCCGCCGACGCGATCGAACAGCAGGCCGAGAACGATGCGGAAGAACGCGCCGGACAGGATCGGGAGCGCAACCATGAAACCCTTTTGTTGCGCCGAAAGATTCAGCGATTCGGGCGCGGCGATTTGCGCACCGAGCGCACCGAGGAGAGTCCAGACCATGAAGCTGTAGTCGAAATAGAGAAACGCTGAAATCAATGTGGGCAGGTGGCCCGCCTTTTTCAGTTCCGCAATCTTCATCGTGCAGGCGCTTAGCGCGGGTTATGCCATTGCCACGTAGTGCCGCGCGCAGAAGCTCTCAAAGTTTTCTTCAACGCGATGAAACTAGTTCATTGATGCGGCGAAACGACCGCGCGGGGCGCTCTGAAGTTGCTGTGATCTCGCGTGTTCGCTGTTTCCGCGTCGGATTTCGGGCGGCGCTTCGTGTCAGCAGCAGGTGCTCAATCCGCACCAGACGTTCGTGTTCTGTAGTCTTTTGGACAGGCTGGCAAAAACGCGAGGCAGGTATTCCTTCAGCGATGGTTGAGGTTTCACGCAAAGCCGCAAAGGCGCAAAGAGAACGAGATCCCTTGGCGCCTTTGCGTCTTTGGGTGAGGCAAATTCATTTAACGAGTACGGATAACGTCTCAAGATGCCGCCCCGGCGAGTTCGTCACACCGCTCTTTCTTCGTTTCGTCGCGTGGCACGGCAGCGTGCTTTTTCTTGTGCGCGTGGATTTCCAGGAACTCGATCAAGTGCTCGCGCAGCTTGTAGTAATCCGGATGTTCCATCACCTCCTTGCGATCGCGCGGACGCGGGAATTTCACATCAAGGATGTCGCCGACTTCGGCCTCGGGTCCGTCGGTCATCATCACGATTCGATCGGAGAGGAAGAGCGCTTCATCCACGTCGTGCGTGACCATGAGCGCGGTCTTCTTGTCCTTGCGCCAGAGTTCGATGAGCACTTGTTGCAACTCGAAGCGTGTCAGCGAATCCAACATGCCGAAGGGTTCATCGAGTAAAAGCATCTTTGGCGACAGCGCGAAGGCGCGCGCGATGCCGACGCGTTGACGCATGCCTTGCGAAAGTTCCGCGGGCTTCTTGTGCATCGCGTCGCCGAGACCGACGACGGTGAGATAATACTCAACGATCTGACGGCGTTCTTTCCGGCTCGCAGTGAAGAACACCTGGTCCACGCCGAGCATGACGTTTTCGAACGCGCTCATCCAGGGCAGCAAACACGGCGATTGAAATACAACACCTCGATCCGGGCCTGCTCCGACGAGTTCTCTGCCCGCCAGAATAATTCCTCCGCCGGTGATGTCGTTCAGTCCGGCGAGCATCGAAAGCACGGTGGACTTACCGCAACCCGAGTGGCCGATGAGCGTGATGAACTCGCCCTGTTTGATCGTGAGGTTGAAGTCTTTGACGATGATCGCCGGGCCTTTCGGCGTCGGGTAAATCTTGGTGAGATTGGAAAGTTCGATGTAAGCGCTCATCGGTTTCCGGTCTCACGCAAAGCCGCAAAGGCGCAAAGAGAACAAGTTCCTTGGCGTCTTTGCGTCTTTGCGTGAGGCAAATTCATTCAACAGTCACGACCTCGCGTTTGATTTCGTTTCGCCGCAGAGGCGTTTTGCGGCGATTGAAGACGCCGCGCGGGATGGACAAGTCCTCGGGCTCAATGTCAGGAAGAATCAGCCTCCTCGTCACAGCAGTTTTCCGTTCACCCTTAGAAGCGAGCAGCCACGCAATGATCGCGCGCCGAATCTCTTTAAAGCGCGGATCGTGGTTGATCGCCTGGCGACTGCGCGGGCGCGGAATGTCGATCGTGATGCTCGGCCCAAGCGTGGCACCGGGACCGGCGCTCAGCGGAATTACGCGATCGGCGAGAAGGATGCCTTCATCGGGATCATTTGTGATGAGCACGACGGTCTTCTTATCCTCACTCCAGATGCGGCTGATCTCGTCCTGCAACGTCGCGCGCGTGAGCGCGTCGAGCGCGGAGAGCGGTTCATCAAGCAGAAGTATCTGCGGATCCATCGCGAGCGCGCGCGCCACAGAGACGCGTTGCCGCATGCCGCCGGAGAGTTCGCTCGGACGTTTCTCGCGCGCGGGTGTGAGGTTCACCATCGCGATGTATTTCTCCGTGTGCTGCTGCTTTTTGGCGGCAGCCCAGTTCGGGAACACCTGGTCGACGGCGAGGTAGATGTTCTCGTAAACCGTCAGCCACGGGAGCAGCGAGTAGTTTTGAAAAACGATGCCGCGATCGGGGCCAGGCGCGGTGATCTCCAGATCGTTTAGCGTCATGGAGCCCGAGTCGGGCTTCAGCAAACCGGCGATCAGTGAGATCAGGGTCGTCTTGCCCGCGCCAGAGTAACCGACGATCGCGACGAACTCGCCCTTCTCGATGGTCAGGTTGATGTCGCGCAGGACCGTACTCGAGCCGAAGCTCTTGGCCACATTTTTTAGTTCTAAAAAAGCCATAATCAGGAATGCCTCACGTAAAGGCGCAAAGGACTGCTTGAGAGTGTTTACGAGGTCGTGCTCGCCCATGAGCTGCGGAAACGCGGACTTGATGTTCAGCGGCTGGTTGCAATTCCGATCCGCTACGACGACCTGATTTTCGAAGAAGGATTCCGCGCCGACCTGATTGTACAGAACCTTGTGATCGTGGAACTGAAGTCGGTTGAGGAGATCGCTCCGGTTCACAGCAAGCAAGTGCTTACGCAGATTCGTCTCGCTGATAAAAGACTCGGCCTGCTCATTAACTTTGGTTCCGTCCTCTTCAAGTCCGGTGTGAAGCGAATCGCAAACGGGCTTCCGGACGAAGGAGCCTTTACTCTCTAATCCCCTTTGCGCCTTTGCGTCTTTGCGTGAGGCATTCATGCTCAAGCTGTCTTGAATCGCTTTTCCACGACACTCATCAGTCGATCCAGGATGAAGCCGACCACACCGATTGTGACGATGCAGAGAATGATGTGCTCGTAGATCAGCGAGTTGTATTCCTGCCACAGGAACCCACCGACGCCGGGACGACCCGTGAGCATTTCAGCGGCGACGATCACCAGCCACGCAATGCCAAGACTAAGCCGGAAGCCCGTGAACATGTAGGGCAGCGTTGCGGGAATGAGCACTTTGAAGAGTGTTTTGGCGCGCGAGAGTTTCAACACTTTCGCGACATTGAGATAATCCTGCGGAATGGCGCGCACGCCGACGGCCGTGTTCAGGACCGTCGGCCACATCGCACAGATCGCGATGGTGAAGAGCGCGCCCAGTTCAGAAGCTTGCTTGCCGACGCTCAGAAACAGCACGAGGCCAAGCGGCAACCACGCGAGGGGAGAAACTGGACGGAGAATCTGGATGATAGGATCAAACGTCTTCGCGAACGTTTTCGAGAGGCCGAGGAAAAATCCGATCGGCGTCCCAATGATTAGCGCGAGCGCGTAGCCCTTTGCCACCAGGACGAGCGAGTACCAGGTGAAGCGCAGGATGCCTTGATCCATTTCGCCACGCTTCTCGAATGGCTTCATCACATACGGTTTGCTGCTCTCCCATGTTTTCAGCGGCGATGGCAATTCCTTCGCCCACGTCGCGCTCGAGAGCGACCAGAAGCCGATTACCACGGCGATGCCGAGCAGCGGGAGAATGAGCCAATCCAGTTTCAATTTGTTCATAGGAAGTTGGACCTCACGCAAAGACGCGAAGACGTAAAGGTCCGAAACTCCTTCTTTGCGGCTTAGCGTTTTTGCGTGAGGTCATTTTGGGTTACTCCTTGAGGTTACTGACCGCGAAGCTCTTCGCGTATTGCTCCGGCTTCGCGGGATCAAACGTCACGCCATCGAAAAGTGTCTCGACATCGCTGTTCGCGCCGCCATGCGTGACGCCGAGTTCCTTCATCGCTTCCTCGTAGATGTCCGTGCGCATCACTTGCTTCGCGATGCCGTCATAATCCACCGAGCCATCGACGAAGCCCCAGCGCCGGTATTGCGATAGAAACCATCTCGCGTACTTCGGCTGCGGGTAATTGCAGTTCCGATCACTGAAGATCATGTAGCTCGAATCCTCCTTCTTGCGGCCATCGCCGAAGTCGTACTTGCCCAACATGCGGCCAAGGATGATTTCGGGCGGGCAATTGATGTAAGTCGCGGCACTGACGATCTTCGCCTGCTCGGGGCGATTCTCCAGTTTGTCGAGCCACACGCTCGCCTCGTGCAACGCTTTCAACACTGCTTTCACCGTCTTGGAATTCTTCTCTGTGAACTCGCCGGTGATGGCGCAGACCTTTTCCGGATGATCCTTCCAGATGTCCTGTGTGTTCAGGGAGGTGAAGCCGATCTTGTCCGCAATCACGCGGGCATTCCATGGCTCGCCGACGCAAAAGCCATCCATCTTTCCGACGCGCATGTTCGCGACCATCTGCGCGGGCGGAACGGTGATCAGCGAGACGTCCTTGTCCGGATTGATTCCGCCTGCGGCCAGGTAATAACGCATCCACATCGCATGCGTCCCTGGTGGAAATGTCATCGCAAATGTGAGTGGCTCCTTCTTCGCATTCGCGGCATCGACGAACGGCTTCAGCGCCTTCGGATCGTCCTTAACTTTTCCAGCGAACGACTTCGCGAGTGAAATGGACTGGCCGTTGCGATTCAGAATCCACGGAATCACCATCGGCTTCTTCGGCGAACCGAGCAGTCCCATCGTCGACGCGATCGGCATGCCGATCAGCATGTGCGTCGCTTGAAGATCTCCGTTCGACAACGCGTCGCGCACTGCCGCCCAGCTCGCCTGCTTCGCGACGGTAGAAGCGATGCCGTACTTCTTGAACATCCCTTTCTCGTGCGCGATCACGATGGGCGAACAATCCGTCAGCGCGATCATACCGAACTTCATGGTGGGCGTTTCCGGAGCGTCGCTCGCGTAAACACTGCCCATCCATCCGGCGGGCATACCGCCGAGCAAGGTCGTAGCGCCGAGGGTTTTCGCGCTGCTCTGGAGGAACGAGCGCCGTGTCACATTCAGTTCAGCAGTTTCGAGATGGACTTTTTTCTTCATGAGTTTTCTTCAACCGATCCATCACCAATTTCGCGCCTTCGCATCCCTTGGCGTTTCAATTGCTCAAGCGAGACGTTCGCTTCGCATCACGGCAGCGCTTAGCCGCGAACGTGCCAGCCGTGTGCGAAGTGAAAAGTGTCACCCAAATGGAATTTGATCGCGGCGATGAACTGGATTCATTGATGTCACAACCTCTCGACACACGGCAGTTGCGCGCATTCGTCATGCTGGCGCGGCGCGGCAGCTTCACGCTGGCGGCGAAAGAACTTCATCTCTCGCAGTCCGCGGTAAGCCATTCGATGAAAGCATTGGAAACGGATATTGGCTGTCGGCTTTTTGACAGGCTGGGCAAAAAGGTTTTGCTCACGCAGGCCGGCGAACAGTTGCTGCAACACGCCGATAAGATCATGCGCGAGATGACGGCTGCTCGTGAGTCGATCACACAACTGAGCAAATGGGGACGCACCCGGCTGCGCATCGGCGCGAGCACCACCGCCTGCCAATACATCCTGCCAGAGGTGTTGCGCGAATTTCAGAAGCAATATCCACAGGCCAACGTGTTGATTGAGCCGAGCGACACGCCGGAATCCATGACGCTCTTGCGCGCGAACACCATTGATCTCGCCATCGCGCTGCAGCCCAAGCGTGATGATGATTTCGATTTCAATCCGCTGTTCTCCGATGAAATGCACTTCGTCATGGCGCCGACCCACGCGTGGGCATTGGCGGGACGAGTCACACGCGAGGAGATCCCCAAGCAACGCTACGTGCTCTACAACAAGACCAGCTACACCTATCAACTCGTCGAGGAATATTTCCGCGCCGAGGAAATGGTGCTCAATTCAGTGATGCAACTCGGCAGCATGGAAGCCACGAAGGAGATGGTGAAGCTCGGCCTGGGCATCAGCATTCTCGCGCCATGGATCGCGCGCAAAGAAATCGAGTCCGGCACGCTCGTCGCGCTCCCGCTAGGCAAACGCAAACTCAAGCGCACCTGGGGAATTCTTCACACACGCGAGCGGCGCCTGAGCATGGCGGAAGAGACGTTCGCAAAACTGTGCGCCTCAGCCACGTCCTCGCTGGCGGTCGAACGCGTAGTGAGTTGAGTCTCGCGCAAATCATTCAGCGAAGAAGCGCGCTGTGCGATAGTGCTCCTGCGCGACAAGGTTTCGCGAACGCAATCCAAGAGGCGGGATGAACAAGCGCGGTTGAGCAGCGCATCCCTGGATGCTGACAATGGAAGCGTGAATGCGGGAGAAGACGCTGACATGCGGCGCACCTCCAGAGATTGGACCGCTCAACTCGATCATCAGTGCGCGCACGAAACTCGTTTCATCGACGCCTATATGTGCTTGCACGAATGTTCCGAGCCGGCGGCGCGTGCCGTTTACATTCACGCCTTCGCGGTATGGCCGAAAACGACGAGCACTTCGTGAACGGAGAATGGCCAGGCGTTCCCAGACAGCGTCAGCATGTCATCCGCCGAGATATGCGCTCTTCACCTTGGGATCCTGACGCAGCGCTTTCGCCGTGTTCTGCAAAATAATCCGCCCGGTCTCCAGCACGTAGCCGTAGTGGGAAATCTCCAGCGCGAGATTCGCGTTCTGTTCCACCAGTAAAACCGTGATGCCCTGCTTCTGATTGATCTCAACAATCGCTTTGAAGATGTCCTTCACCAATTTCGGCGCGATGCCGAGCGACGGTTCGTCGAGCATGAGCAATCGCGGCTTGCTCATGAGGGCGCGGCTGATGGCGAGCATCTGTTGTTCTCCGCCAGACAGAGTGCCGGCGATTTGTTGTTCCCGTTCCTTGAGCCGGGGAAAGATGCTGAAAACGTAATCGAGTGACTGCGCGATCTGCGCCTTGTCGCACACGAGATACGCGCCCATGCGCAAATTCTCCGCCACGGTCAGATTCGCAAAAATCATCCGCCCCTCGGGCACATGCGCAACTCCTTGCGCGACCAACTTGTGCGCCGCGCAATTCGTCACGTCCGCTCCTTCGTAGCGAACTGATCCCGACGCGGTCTTCACCAACCCCGAGATGGCGCGCAACGTAGTGCTCTTCCCTGCCCCATTGCCACCGATGAGCGTGATAATGTCGCCCTGCTTGAGATCAAACGAGATGCCGTGAAGCGCCGCGATTACGCCGTAGTTCACGCCGAGGTT
>DATHEW010000549.1:0-2224 GCA_035318425.1 Candidatus Acidiferrum sp.
ACATTGCTCTCGAGTTCGATGCGTCCGCCGTGATCGCGAACGATCCGCTGCACGATCATCAACCCGAGCCCGCTGCCTTTCTTCTTCGTGGTGTAGAACGGCTCGAAGATGCGGGTGAGCAGTTCCGTGGGAATGCCGCCACCGGTGTCGGCCACGACCAGCCACACTCCGTTCGGAGCCGGCTCAGTGATGAGCCTGAGCAAACCGCCGCGCGTCATCGCCTGCATGGCGTTTTTGCAGAGGTTCACCAACACCTGCCGGATTTGCGCCGAATCAACCGGCGCGATCGGCAAACGCTCCGAAAGCCTCTCCTCCACTTCGATGCCGCGATTGCCAAGTTCGGGGCGCAGCAGTTCCAACGTGTCCCGCACGATGTCGTTCAGCGATGCGGCTTGAACCTGCGGCGCGGTCGGACGAATCGCTCCGAGGAATTGCGTGATGATGTAATCCAGCCGGTTGATCTCGCCTTTGGCCACCGCAATGTAGCGCTCGAATTTCATCGAGATTTCCATCGCCTCATCGCCCATGGGCGAACGGCCTCGGCTGCGTCCAGCAAGGTCGTGAATCTCCGGCACGATTTTCCGCAGCTTCTTCGCTTCGCGGTCGAGGAGTTGCAAATGAATGCTCAGCGCGTTGAGGGGATTCCCGATCTCGTGCGCCACGCTTGCGGCGAGCAGTGTCAACGCCTGAGTTCGTTCGCTCTCCACTGCCTCCGCGGTCTTCGCGCGCGTTTCCGTCGCATCATGAATGATCAGTGCTACACCGCTGGGCCCACGTTTCTCGGCGTGCAACGGCGCGGCATACACATTCAAAAAACGTTGGCGCGGGTAATGAATCTCGAATTCGTGCCGCGCCACCTGCGCACCCCCGGCGCGATCCATGTCCGAGATGTGTTCCCAATCCAACTCCGGCAGAAATCTCCCGACCGCCTGACCCTCCGCCGATTGCGGAAGCCCGAGCAAACGCACGGCGGCGTCGTTGAAGTAGGCGATGCGGCCCAGCGCATCGATGACGAGCACGCCATCTTCGATCGTGTTGAACAATGTTTCGAGAAAGGCGCGTTCACTCGCGAGCCGTGCGACTACGGTCTGGAGTCCCTCCTTGTCGAGGCGCGGCAGACGGCCGAGCAGCTTGTCCAGAAAGTTCGATTTACTGGGCATGGCGGGAGAATGACGAATGACGAATGACGAATGACGAATGGATTCCGACGGTGAAGTCAGCACCGGCGGTGAATTTCAGGATCGGTGCTTCCTTCGTCATTCGACATTCGTCATTGGGAATTCCTAAAACCATTTCCGCTTCTTGAAGTACCACCACGTCACCGCTGTGGAAACAAACGTGAGCGCGAAAGCGAACGCGTATCCATGCGGCCATTTCACTTCGGGCATGTGCTCGAAATTCATTCCGTACCACGTGCCGACGATCGTCAACGGCGTGGTGATGACCGTGAACAGCGTGAGCACTTTCACTACTTCGCCGGTCTTGTTCGACGACATGTTCAGATAGACCTGAAGAATGCCCGTCAAAGAATCAGCGTAGTTCTGAGCAGCCGCCGAGATTTGATACAGCGCGTCGTAAACATTGCGATAGTACGGCACGAGATGCGGACGGATCAGCTTGAACTCGCCGTGCGCGAACCGCGCCAGCACTTCACGCTGCGGACCGATAATCTGCCGCAGGTGATACACCTCGCGCTTGATGCTGATGATGCGATTTAGCGTTTCGCGTGAAGGATCCTCCAGAGCCCGCCGTTCGAGATCGCCGATCTCCATCGAGAGTTCTTCCAACGCCGGCTTGTAATTCTCGACCAGCGAATCGAGCAGCGTGTGTGCGACCCTGTCGGGCGCGCGTGCCAGCGCTACGTTGCCTTTGATCGCCATTTCCTCCACGAGCGTGACGCTGCGCAACGGCACCGTGTGATAGGTGACGAGAAAGTTTTTCCCGAGAAAGAAATCCAGTTCGCTCGTGGCGAACACGCCGTCCTTGCGGCTGTAATCCACGGCGTGAATTACCATGAAGAGATACGGCGCGAAGCGATCGCCCTCCTTCGGCATGTATTCCTCGACCTTCGGCGCCGAGCTTTCCTTCACGCAGTCTTCGATCGAGAGCGGATGAAAGCGCAGCAGGTCTTCCAGGAAAAATTTTGTTTCCTCCGTTGTGGGATCCTCGAGGTCAATCCAGAGAAACAAGTTCGTATCCGAGAGCAGCGTCGGCATGAGAAACC
>DATHEW010000550.1:0-2731 GCA_035318425.1 Candidatus Acidiferrum sp.
TTCGATGCATCCGATGCTCGATTTCGAGATCATCATTATTGGCCCGGATCTGTCGGACACATTCGGTTTGAAACGTTCCGCGAACCCGATTTTCTACGACGTCATCTCCGGCGAACCGTGCGGCATGAGCTATCCGCGCACAGGAGATGAAAGTCCCGGACGGGTGGTGTTTCTCTCGTTCCCGTTCGATGCCATTCCGGAAACGGGGCCGGCGCCGAACACGCGCGCGACAATCATGCGGCGCATTATCCAGTTTCTTGTTCCCGGACTCGATGGCGCGGGAACCATCGCGCTCGATCGTGAGGGCTACACGATTCCAGACACCGTCACGATCGAAGTTGGCGATACGGACCTTGCGGGCGCCGGCACGATCACGATCGAATGTTACACGAGCGTGGTGACGAACCGCGTTCCGGTGACGCTCACGGAAACCGCGCGACGCGGTTTGTTCCGCGGCACGGCGACACTGGCAAATATGGCGGCATCGCCCGGCCTCGGGATTTTGCGCGCGAACAATGGCGCAACGATCTACGCCACGTACCTCGACCAGTCAGGCGGCGTGGTACTACAGGCAACCGCGGTCGTGGACCTGGACGTGCCAGAGCTTTTTGCACTCACGGTTGAGCCGGATTATCAGGAAGCGATGGTGAGTTGGGAAACCACTGAGTTCACCGATGCCTTGGTCGAGTATGGCGAGTCGCCTTTCCTCGGACGCACTTTTTACGCGGAAGATTTGGACACCGAGCACATGCTCACGTTGCCGAACCTGAAGCCGGACAGTCTCTATTACTTCCGCATCACCTCGCGCGACGCCGCAGGCAACACCGTGGGCGACGACAACAACGAGCAGCTCTACACGTTCCACACGCTGGCTCCATTGCTGCCTCCGGTCTCGGAACATTTTGATTCCGGCACTGAGGAGTGGAGTGAGTTCAGCGGCGAGGATTCCCAAACGCATTGGACGCTCGGCGTGCCGGACAACGGTGTCGAGACCAGTGCTGTGTCGCCGCCGAATGCGTGGGGAAGCAGTCTGAAAGGCGACGTGGCGGACACGATCGATGCGTTCCTGATCAGCCCGGCGATTCACCTGACGGGCGGCAACGCGGCGACGTTGCGATTCAACACGAGCTACGATTTCTCGGAACGTTCCAGCTTTGACCTGCTTGAATTTGGTGAACTGCTCGTGTTCACGAACAACGTGGGCTACGTCACAGCCGCCACTTTCGAAGACATTTCCGGAGGATGGTATGAGGAGGAAATCGACCTCTCGCCTTTTGCCGGCCAGGTCATTTATCTGGTGTGGCACCATCAGTTGCTCGCGTTCGACAGCGCGTCGCGTCCCGGCTGGTTGATCGATGACGTGTCGGTTACGATGTCGAGCACGCCGCATGGAACGTTGCGCGTCACGAACAATTTGTCGCAGGCGACCTTCACGATCAACGGACCGTTCAGCACCACGGCGCAAGGCGCGAGTTACTTGAACACCAACGCGCCACCGGGCGATTACGTTGTCTCGTTTGGCAACGTTCCGTTTTACAGCACGCCAGCGGCGCAATCGAAAACGCTCGCGGCAAATTCGACGGAAGTGTTCACCGGCACCTACACGTTCACGGACGCGAACACGAACGGCATGTCCGATGCGTGGGAGACAAATTACTTCGGCGGCGCCGCGCCCGGCCGCACGCAGTTCACCGACAGCGACGCGGACGGCATGACGGATTACGCTGAGTTCCTTGCAGGCACGAGCCCGACGAATCAATCATCGCTGCTGCGCTTCCTCGCGCCCGCGCCGCAAAACACCGGCGTGACGCGGCTCGACTGGCCGACGGTGCCAGGCCGCAGCTACCGCATTCACGGCAGCGCGGATCTCACTGCATGGTCGGTACTTCAGGACTGGACGCGGGCGAATGGAAACATTCTCTCCTACACAACGACTTCGACGAACGGTTGGACGTTCTTCCGGCTCGAAGTGAAACCGTAAGCCTGCGACAACCGCGCGCATGAAACGTCTTCCGCATTTCGGGCGATGGTGGATTGCGGCCACCGTTCTCTGGCTGATCATCGGGCTCGCGTTCATTTGGGGCTACGGAGATCTCCAGTGGCAGGACCGCAACCTGCGCTCGGTCATCGTGCTGTTCAGCACCTTCGTTTCGTTTCTACTGTGGGTTTTGTTCGCATCGGGATGGCGGGCTGTAGCGCGCTTGACGGTGTTCGTCGGGACGTTGCTGCTCCTCGGTTTGTGCGCGCTCACGCTGCGCATCCACGGCGTGACCGGCGATCTGGTGCCGATCGTGGAATGGCGTTGGAAGAAATCGCGTGTGATCGGGACGCAAGAGATCGACTCGCCTAAAGCGCAAACTTCAAAAGAGTTAACGAATAGCTACGCGCAATTTCTCGGACCGAATCGCGACGCCATTTTGCCAGGACTGCAACTCGCGCGCGATTGGAAGCAATCACCGCCACGCGAACTGTGGCGGCATCCTGTCGGCGCGGCGTGGTCTGGATTCGCGATCGAAGGTTCTCGCGCCATCACGCAGGAACAGCGTGGCGAGGATGAATCGGTCGTGTGCTACAACGCGCTCACAGGCGCAACGCTCTGGACGCACAGTGACAAGACGCGCTACGCCACCACGATCGCTGGCGAAGGTCCGCGCGCGACACCGACGATTTCTTCCAATCGGGTGTTCACGATGGGCGGACGCGGACTTCTGAGCTGTCTCGATCTCGCCCC
>DATHEW010000551.1:0-11515 GCA_035318425.1 Candidatus Acidiferrum sp.
TCACGTCATCATTTCAGGCGACACTCTATGGCAACAAATCTCTTACAATGTCGGCCCCGGCAGTCACGAATTGCAGTGGCGCTATTCCAAGAACTCCAGTGATGTCGATCCGATTGGAAAAGATCGCGGCTGGGTGGATCAGGTCTTTTTCGGCACTAGCCAGCCCACGAACGATCCCGGTGTGGTCGATCCGCCGGTGATTCTCATTCAACCCGTGGGCAAGACCGTGGAAGACGGAGACCTGGTGAACATCAGCGTGACGGCAGCGAGTTCACATCCGCTCACGTATCGATGGTTCTTCAACGGGACCAACATGCTGGTCGATACCGTGAGATTCACCGGCACCACCAACGCGCAATTGACGATCCTCGGGGCAAGCCCGGCGCAGGCGGGCGACTATTCCGTGATCGTGAGCAACGCCGGTGGCTGGATTCCCAGCGCGAGCGCGCGCCTGACGGTGAATCCTTCGATCGATCTGGCCGAAGCCATCGACACGCTTGAATTGTTCGTCACCACCGACGGCGACGCACCGTGGACAGGTCACAGCGTCGTGACGCATGACGGCAGCGACGCCGCACGCAACGGCATCGTGGACCACGGACAGTTCAGCGCGATGCGCACTATGGTGATCGGGCCGGGGCTCTTGGGCTTCTGGTGGAAGGTTTCATCGGAAACGAACGATGTCCTGACTTTCGCGCTCGATGCTGCGCCGCAGGCGACGATTTCCGGCGAGGTGGTCGAGTGGCGGCAACGGCTCGTTCGCATCGAGGATGGCGCGCACTTCCTGGACTGGATTTACAACAAGGACGCTTCTGACACATCCGGCGCCGACCGCGCATGGGTGGATCAGTTGACCTTCTTGCCGGATGGCGCTGTCGAAGCCAGCCCGCCGCCGATCGGGGCCATGACACCGCGCATTTCCGTATCGGAGACGAAGGCCCGATTGACGTGGATCGGGCGAACGGACAAGACGTACAAGGTCTTCTACAAGGACGACATCTCCGACACAGATTGGACTGCGATCGACGACGATGTCTCGGTGACATGGCGATTCATTGATGGCAATCCGGTCACGGACTCGATCACGGCAACGTTCGAAGAGGCACTCGCCGGCCGGACCCGATTCTATCGCGTGCTGGAGTATTGAGCGACTTACGCCGTTAAACCCCCAGCTATGTTGAATCAGAATCCGAGAGCCGTATTACCACCGAGTCCCCTGGTGCCGCCGCTCGCGAAGTGCGTGCATGGCTCAAATCTGGCGCGAGTGCTCTGCCGCGCACTTCTGGGCGCAAGCATCACTTGGATCGCAACAGCTTCAGCAACAGTGAATGCGACCAACGATATTCCTGGCTGGCTGACAGAGCCGCTCTCGCTTCCCGGCGCAATCCGAATCGCGGTGGTACAGAACGCAGAGATATTGAAATCCGCGAGCGATCTGGAAACAGCTCATGGAATCGCAATCCAGATGAAGGCCATTGTGATGCCGAAGCTGCGTGGCAATGCGAACTACGTTCATGATGATGCAGTCGAGAACGACCCGCAGAGAAATCCCGGCGGCGTCGAGGAACCGCAGGACCAATGGAACGGCAGCATTCGCATCGTGCAGTCAATTTACGAAGGCGGCCGTCTTCGCTCTGCGCTACGCACCGCGCGGCTGACCAAAGAGCAGGCATTGCTCGGATTCCAAACCGTTGTTGCAAACGCATTGCTCGACGTACGCACCGCTTATTACGACGTGCTGCTGGCGAAGCAGCAGGTAGTCGTGCGTGACGCTTCAGTGAGACTGCTGGAAGAACAGCTTGAAAAAACCAAGCGCCAGTTCGATGCCGGCGCGGTGCCACGTTTCGATGTGTTGCGCGGCGAAGTGGAAATTGCCAATGCGCGTCCGCGGTTCATCCGGGCCAAAAACCTTTATCGCATCGCCAAAAACAATCTCGCGACCCTCCTCGGTTACAATATCCCCACGACGGTGTGGGAGGATTTACCGTTGACCCTCACGACGAAGCTCGACACCGATCCCTACGAGATCGATTTGCCGAATGCGATCGGCGCCGCGCGCGCGCGCCGTCCGGAACTCGGAGCGCTCAGGGCACAGGTCAGCATTCAGCAGGAGCGAATTGTGGCAGCGCGGTCAGGCTACAAACCGTCGCTCGGCGTCTTCGCCGGTTACAGCGCACACACCAGCGAGTTCCGCGATGATTTCTTTCGCGATGTGTCAGGACCGACGGCCGGTGTCGTGATGACCTGGGATTTCTTTGACGGACATGCCACGCAGGGACGCATCACGGAGGCGCGCGGCCGCGAGTCGAGGGCGGTAATCACGTTGGAAGACAACACACGCCGTATCGAGCAGCAGGTGCGGGCGGCATACTCCAGTTTTGTGGAAGCGCGCGAGGTTCTTGAGTCGCAGAAGAAAGTCGTGGAACGCGCTGAAGAGGCGATTCGCCTTGCGTCCTCGCGCTACGAGGCCGGCTCGGGCACTCAACTGGATGTTCTCAACACGGAGACCGCGCTGACCGAGGCGCGCACCACTCAGGTGGAAGCGGCGCGCGATTACCTGGTGGCGCGCGCTCGTCTCGATCACTCGATTGGCGTGGATGTTGCGCAGGAGCATCTCAATGCGCCGCCCACAGAAAGCCGGAAACCCTGACCATGAGCCGGGTTCGTCTGCCAGCACTGATTCTCGTCGCGCTCTTCGCGACGGCGCTCGGGCGCGCCGACGAGTTCGACGACATGCGGACGAAGTGGCGGGAGACGCTGACGTTCGGAACGAACGCGAGCCCATCTGATCCGCTGTATTCGAGTTGGATCGCCGGGCTCAGTTCCACCGCGACTGCTCATTGGAACACGATGAGCAACAGCCCGGATCGTACCTTTCTCTGGAAGAGCTTTTCGAGTCTTTCGAACAACTCGAGCGACATCACTGGGACGTATTTGCGACTTCGAACGATGGCGCTCGCGTACTCGGTGCGCGGATCGACGCTCCAGACCAACGAGAGTCTTCGCGAGGCGCTCATCAGCGGTTTGGATTGGATGTACGCCAATTATTACAATCCGACCGGTGTGGTGTACGACAATTGGTTCGACTTCAACATCGCCACGCCGCTTGCGCTCAACGACACGGTCGTGCTGCTCTACTCGAATTTAACTCCCGCGCAGGTGAGCAACTACATGAGCGCGGTGGACCATTTCACGCCGGTGCCGGATCTCACGGCGGCCAATAAGGTTTGGAAAACGATGGTCGTCGCGATACGTGGCATGATCGTGAAAGACGGGAGCAAAATCGACACGGCTCGCCTCGCCCTCGGCGATGTGTTCCCGAACGTGACTTCGGGCGACGGGTTCTACGCGGACGGTTCATTCATTTTTCACAATTCCTTTCCTTACAACGGCGGCTACGGCGTCGAGATGCTCGATACGATCGGAGCGTTGATGCAATTGCTGCAAGGCTCCACGTGGCAGGTGAGCGACCCGGCGCAGGCGAACCTCTTCCGCTGGATCTACGACGTCTATCAGCCGTTCATTTACAAAGGCGCACTGATGCAGATGGTCGATGGACGTTATCACACGCGCGCGGGAAACGATCACGCTGAGGGTCACGACCTGCTCGCGGCGATTCTTCGCGTTGCTAAGTTCGCGCCGCCCGCGGACGCCGCGAACTATAAGGCTTTCGTAAAGGGAGCGATCCAATCCGACACGTCGCGCGGTTTCATGGCCAACCAGGCGCCGCCTTACAATGTGTGGGCGAACTCGGCCTTGAATGATCCGAACATCGTTCCAATGACTGACATGGTGCATCATCGACAGTTCCCCAGCATGGATCGTGTCGTGCATCGCAGGCCGAATTGGGCCTTGGGACTTTCCATGTGGTCAAGCCGTGTCGCGAATTACGAATCAACACGGGGCGAGAATCTGAAGGGCTGGTGTACGGCAGATGGAATGACGTACCTCTACAACGCCGACCTCGATCATTACGCGGACAATTTTTGGTCCACCGTTGATCCTGCCCGCCTGCCCGGCACGACCGTTGATGTCATCACGCGAACCAACGGTTACGGTGAAGGCCGTCTCAGCCAGAGCAGCCACACAGGTGGCGCATCGCTTCAAGGCCTCTACGGCGTAGTCGCCATGCACGCCAATGCGTGGAACTCCATCCTCAGCGCACGCAAGTCGTGGTTCATGTTCGACCAGGAAATTGTCTGCCTCGGCAACAGCGTGAGCAGCAGCAACACCCCGGCCGTTACTGTGGAAACAATCGTGGAGAACCGCCGGCTCGGGCTCTATGGAAACAACGCGTTCACGGTGAACGGCGCGGCCAAACCAGGCGGCCCGGGATGGGCGGAGACGATGACGGGTACCTCATGGGCGCATCTGGCCGGCAGCATGCCGGGCGCAGACATCGGATATTATTTTCCCACACCGCAGACGGTGAAGGCGTTGCGTGAATCACGATCTGGTTCGATGAGCGACGTGAACACGACTTACGGTTCAACGAATCGCTCGACACGCCATTACCTGACAATGTGGTTCGATCACGGGGAGAATCCGGGAGGCGGCGTTTACTCTTACGTTTTGTTGCCGAATAAATCCGCGGCCGAAGTGGCTGCTTACACGGCTGCGCCAGAAGTCATTGTTGTGGCGAACAACAGCAACGTCTCGAGCGTGCGCAAGCCAAGGCTCGGTATCACGGCGGCGAACTTCTGGCGCGATCAGTCGAACTTTACCGCGGGTGTCAGTTCGGACCGCAAGGCGTCAGTAATCTTCCGCAACGACGGCACGCTCCTCGACATCGGAATCGCGGACCCAACGCAAACGAACACTGAGATGATCAATCTTGAGTTTGCGACTGCCGCCTCGGCCCCAGTGCTGGTCGATGATGGCATTTCAGTGTTGCAGCTCAGCCCGACGATCAAGCTCGCCGTGAACGCGAGCAACAAACTCGGCGCCACGCTGCGTGCCCAGTTTGCGCTCGTGCCATTGCAGACCAATACGTTCTCACCAGTTGCTGATTCCTACGTTCGGAATGGGGTGGATTCGCCTGTTAATTTTGGCCTCGGCTCCACGTTACAAGTGAAGACAAACGCCACAGCCGGGCAGATGCGCGAAGCGTTTCTGAAGTTCGATTTGGCGTCCCTGAATGGCACCGTCCTCGCCGCCAATCTCCGGCTGGTTCCTGTGACCACCAACGATCCTCTCAACCACGTGGTGGCGATCGTGACGGACAACACGTGGACAGAGACGGGAATTGTTTGGACGAATAAGCCGGCGTCCGGTCCGGAGTACGCTCGCTGGGTTGTTCCGACGGAACTCACGCCGGTCATTGTTCCGGTCACTGGCCTGGCGCAACAGGCCGCCAACGGCGATGGCAAACTATCGCTGTGCATTTCCAGCACGGGATTTCCAACACCGACCAATGGTGGATTCACGGCTTATGCTTCGCAACAAGGCAGCGCGGCCAATCGTCCCCTGCTTACGATCGTGTCCATGCGCGTACCGCCGACGGTGACGCTCTCGACTTCTTCGGAGTGCATGCTCGACGCGCCGGCTCTCGTTGCCCTCAGCGCCGACGCGCAGGACAGCGACGGCGTGGTCGCGGGTGTAGATTTTTATTGCGGCTCAACGCGCGTCACGCAGTCTTTCGTGCCGCCTTACAACGTTACGATTCCGAACCTCGGGCCCGGCACGCACACGTTTCTCGCCGTGGCCACCGATAACGCAGGACTCACATCGACGAGCGCACCGATCACCATATCAGTTTACTCACCGGAGCCGTCGGGGCACGGCACGGGATTAAATGGCGACTATTTCTCGGACTTCAAACTCACCACGCTGGTGCTGACGCGCACGGATGCGACCGTCAACTTCACACTGGGCAGCAACACCTCCCCTGCTCCGCAAGTTCCGAGCAATTTTTCAGCACGGTGGACCGGCAAGGTGCAGGCGCGTCACGCTGGCTTGCACTACTTCCACACCGTCACAGACGAAGGCGTGCGGTTGTGGGTGGACGGCAAGCTGTTGATCGACAACTGGACCTTTCATCTGCAAACGGAAGACACTGGAAGCATCACATTGGTGCCCGGTCGGTACTACGACATCGTGATGGAGTTCTACGACCTCAACGCAAGCGCAGCCGCCCAGCTATGGTGGACGGAACCCGGCGCCACGAAAGAAATCATCCCGCAGTCGCAACTATACCCGGCCGATCAAGGGCTGCGCGTGAGTTACTACACGGGAACAAACTTCAACACACCGGTGCTCACGCGTGTGGACGAGGCGGTGAATTTTGACTGGGCCAAAGGTTCTCCTGAACCCACGGTGTTGCCGGGAAATTTTTCCGCGCGCTGGACTGGCAAAGTTCGCGCGAATCAGTCGGGAACGTATTCGTTCTTCACATTGAGCGATGATGGGATCCGCGTGTGGATCAATGGCCAACTCATCATCAGCAACTGGACGGTCCACGCGCTCACAGAGGAAAGTAATTCGGTGGCGCTGGTGGCAGGTCAGTATTACGACGTTGTGATCGAATATTTCAACGTGGGTAGCATCGCCACGGCAATCCTCATGTGGCAGCCGCCGGGCGGCGTGAAGGAAGTGATTTCTCCGTCCAATCTGACTCCGCATCGCAATAACACGCCACCGTCACTGGCACCGATTCCGACTCTTTTGGCCGCGCACAATTCGCTGACTACGTTCGCGGTCAATTCCACGGACGGTGATTTGCCGGCGCAATCGCCGGTATATTCGCTTGATCCCGGCGCACCGGTCGGAGCCGCGATTGATCCCGTGACAGGCATGTTCTCGTGGAACCCATCCAACGCTCAATCGCTCGGTGCGCACAGCATCACGGTGCGTGTCAGTGACGGCGGTTCTCCTGAAATGACGGACGCGCAATCGTTCAATGTCGTGATCTTGACAAACGTGGCCGGCGCGCCTGTGACGCTTATCTCGACCGGTGCGACGTGGCGCTACCAGGACAACGGTGCTGATCTCGGTTCTGCGTGGCGCGCGATCGGATATTCCGAACCCGGCTGGAAAACCGGCGCAGCACAATTTGGCTACGGCGTCGGCGACGAGAAGACGATCACGAGCTTCGGCGGTAATCCCGCGAACAAGTTCATCACGACGTATTTCCGCCGCTCATTCCATGTGCCTGACGCATCGCTAGTGCAGAGTCTCAACGCCCGGATGATGCGTGACGACGGCGCGATTGTTTATATTAACGGGACTGAAGTGTGGCGCGACAACATGCCGGCGGGTGTCGTCACGATGTCAACGCTCGCTTCGTCGGCGATCACGGTGCCGAGCCAGACAGAATTTATTTCACGCACCTTGAGTCCGGCCTCGCTGACCAATGGGTGGAATGTGATCGCGGTGGAAATTCACCAGGACTCACCCAACACGCCGGATGCGCGTTTTGATTTCGAACTCATGGCGCACGCGCTTTCACCCTCGAATACGCAACTGATCGTAACGCGCACGGCCACGGGTCCGACGCTGATGTGGCCTGTGGCCGCCGGATTATTGCGTCCGTGCATGACCACGAATCTGACGTCGCCCGTGGTGTGGGAACCGGTCTTCGGCACCCCTGTACTTTCCAACGGCCAATGGTCGGTGACGATTCCCTTCAGCACGAACGCAAATCTGTTTCTCCGTCTTCAATCGCCATGAGCGCACGAAAACTCAAAACTCCAAAAACCCCTCAACGTGAGCCGGCAATGAAAATCAAGGTCCTCCTAGTTGACGACGATCCGTACGTTCGTGAAGGCGTGCGTTCGTGCCTTCGGCGGCACCGGCAATTTGAAATCGTTGGGGAGGCCGCCAATGGTCGCGATGCCATTGCTAGAGTCCAGGCACTCGCGCCGGACGTCGTCATCATGAGTGTTTCCCTGCCGGGCATCGACGGGCTCGAAACCACACGGCTTTTACGCCAGACATTCCCGCGCGTTCGGGTGCTCATCCTGGATGGCAACCGCGGCAAGGACATCGTGAGAGATGTGGTGCGCTCGGGCGCGCCGGGATACTTGAGCAAGACCGCGTCGCCGCGAGAGTTGATCGCAGCCATTCAACGGGTGCATCGGGGAGAAACATTCTTCGCCCCGGAAGTGGCGCAGGAATTCTTTAACGAGTTTGTGCAGAACGGCGGCCAGATCCGGGAGGTTGATCCGAAGCTGTCGCAGCGTGAACGCGAAGTGCTCCAATTCATCGTTGAGGGACTGCCGAATAAGCAGGTGGCGGAGAAGTTGAGCCTCAGCGTGCGCACCGTGGAGAAGCATCGGCAGCGCGTGATGCGCAAGATGGGCGCGCGTCGTGCCACGGAATTGGTAAAGATGGCGATGACCCGCGGTTGGGTCGATTTGGCCAGTCCGAGATGAAAGCTTTGGGCCATCACAGCAGTGGACAGTCGTGTCCAATGCCGATTGAAAGATCGCGTGGTACGGTTTTGCCGGCTTCCTCATGCCTGCGGCTGACCGCAACCGCGTCCTCCGGGAAAGCCCTACTCGGTACGCAAACCTACTTATTTTTATCGCTCGTGCTTTACCCCGATATACGCATTCCGACTGGGTTGTTACCGTTGGGCTGTTGTGCGGTGTTGCGAAGGTGTGAAAACGCGACCCGCACTCAGTTTCCTGCAACGCACTTTGGTGTAAGTGCCATCACTCAGAGTGAGGCAGCAATGAACGGGGATGCTCCCCCCCGGCTTGAAAAGTCGTCTGCAGGGTTGGGTGGATTGTCGTTGTGTACGCGACTCTCGAAGTCGCCCCGGAACTGAACACACGCCGTCGTTCACAGATTGTTGCATGAACTCGTTGATTCAATATTGGGACATCGTTGCCGCGTCACGTCGTGAGCGGCGTTTTACTGAGTGCTCCTTTGCGCGCTCGGCGCTTGTTTTTGTCGCGGCGACCCTTTTGTGCGTGTCGGCCATTTCCGGTTCAGCCCAGACCAATGGCGTGCTGCGGCAGATCTACAGCGGATTGAATGGCAGCACGCTGTTTAGCCTCACGAACAATTCGAGCTTTCCGGACTCCCCGACGAACGGCGCCGGGACCGTCATGATTGGCCTGTTCGAAACCCCCGGAAACTTCGGCGACTTCTACGGCGACCGTTATCGCGCATTGCTCATCCCGCCCGTGACCGGCAGTTACGTCTTCTGGGTGCAAGGGGATGACGCTGCGATTCTCTATCTCAGTCCGGATGAAAGTCCGAACAACAAAGTCCAGATTGCCATCAATATCACGACGGCCCTCTTTCGTGCCTGGTACGTTTATCCGAGCCAGCAGTCGACCCCTGTCTTTCTCGAAGCGGGCCGGAAATATTATCTGGAGGGGATTCACAGCGCGGGGTCGGGCGATGATGCGTTCGCGGTCGGTTGGAAACGCGCGGACGGCAGCTACGAGCAGCCGATGACGATGGAGTTTCTGTATCCCTACGGCTTACCGGCAGTCAGCAAGCCAGTGATCATCACTCAGCCGACCAACCTGACGGTGCTTGAACAATTGCCGGCTGTCTTCCGTGTCGGCGTCAGTAATTTCGATGCGGTGACGTATCAGTGGCAGCGCGGTACCGCAAATATTCTCGGTGCGCGAGGAGCGACATATTCGATCCCCACGGCCGCGGCCTCTGACAATGGCGCCACCTTCCGCTGTGTGGTGAGCAATTCAGTGGGAGTCGTTACCAGCGTCGTCGCGACACTGGTCGTAAACACCGACCTCACCGCGCCGGTGCTGTCCGAGGTGATCAATCTCAGTTCCAACCTGGTGCAAGTCAGCTTCTCGGAGCCGGTGACGCCTTTTACAGCCACGAACGCGGGAAACTACACGCTGAACAATGGTGCAACCGTGTTGTCCGGCGCGATGGGATCATCGAGCGACACTGTCGTTCTGAAAACGTCGGGTTTACAGCGCGGCAACAACTACACCCTCACGGTCAATAATGTACGGGACGTTGCCGCCGCCCAGAATTTGATCGCGGCGAATTCTCAGAAATCATTCACGGTCTTGCTTAAAGGCATTTATCGCGAAATTTACACCGACCTTTTTGGCAGCCTGATTTCCGACCTCACCAACAGCGCGGTGTTTCCGCATGCGCCGTCGAGCGCGGAGTTGATGACAGACGTGTGTGAGACGCCGGGCTATTCTTTGAACAGCTACGGCCAGCGACTGCGCGCGCTGATCATTCCCCCGGTCACGGGCAGTTACCGTTTTGCGATCGCCGCGCACGACACGGCGACGCTCGCGTTGGGCACAGGCAGTTCACCAGCGAGTGCGCAGGTGATCGCTTCCGTGACACGCGCTGGCGACGTGGCCGCGCGCGAGTGGACCATTCAACCGAATCAAATTTCCGCGCCGGTCACGCTGTTCGCAGGACAGCAGTACTATTTCGAAGTGCTGATGAAGAGCGGCATATCGGAACACTTTCCGCCGGACCATCTCGCGGTACGCTGGCAGCGTGATGGAGCCATCGAGGAGCCGATCTCAGCCGGTCGCTTCACTCCGGTGGGACTGAACCTGCCTGCGATCACACAGAACACTCCTGCGGGCACCAACGTGGTCGAGGGCAACCTCCTGACACTCGCGGTCAACGTCAGCAATCTTGATCCGGTAACATTCCAATGGCAGCAGAACGGCACGAACATTGTCGGTGCCACAAGCCCGATTCTCTCAATTCAGCCCGTACCACTCGCGAACAACGGTTTTACTTACCGTTGTCTCATTTCAAACGCGCAAGGCACGACGAACTCGACGACGACGGCGCTGACCGTTTCGGCGGACACGACGCGCCCAGCGATCGTGAGTGTCGTCAACAGCAACTTGAATCGCATCGTTGTTACGTTCTCGGAACCCATGCTTATCACGACCGCTACCAGTGCTCCCAATTACTTGGTCGCGGGCATCGCTGTGACGACCCCGGTTCTCTCCGCGGATGGCCGCTCCGTCACGTTGAACAGTTCGACGATGGTACTCGGCAACAACTACACGATCACAATCAATCGTCTCCGCGATCGTGCGACCACGTTCAATGTGATCGCCACCAACTCGGTGTACACGTTTACCGCGGCCGAGTTTTTCCCTCTCTCGATCGGCACGGCGGTCGGATCAACTGTCGTTTCCGCCAACGGCGTGGACATGACGGGTGGTTACAATGATTTCTCCGGAACGAATGACTCTTTCAACTTCGCCTACCAACGGCGCGTCGGTGATTTCGACGTAAAGGTCCGCATCGCGAAACTTGATTTCGCAGATACGTGGTCGGTAGCAACGCTGATGGCTCGCGGCGATTTGAATTCAACCAATGTCTATGCAGCTGTTTGTGCGACACCGAGCATCGCAGGTTGTTTCTTCCAATATCGTACGAACAACGGCACAGCCCCGGGCGGCTCTGGTTCCTTCCCCGTGAATTATCCGTACACGTGGTTGCGTCTTCAGCGCACGAACGGCCTGTTTTTCAGCGGATATGCCAGTATCGATGGCCAGATGTGGACCCGCCTCGGCACGGTCGCGATCTCCAATTCGGC
>DATHEW010000552.1:0-5529 GCA_035318425.1 Candidatus Acidiferrum sp.
GCGGCCAGCGAATCCGTCGGCAACATCAGTGCGGCCAGTGCCATCTTGTGGATGCGCGCCAGGTCGAGCGTGGCCAGGCCAAGTGTGACTGCCTGCTGACCGAGCAATTGCGCCGAACGTAGGCGCAACGATATGGCCTGCTTCGCGTGGTTCTGCAAAGCGTCCTGATATCGTCGCGATAACGCGAGCCACTCACGTTTCATGTTCTCTTTCAACCTCGTGCCGTCATGGTTTCGCCGCTTTCATTCTGTGATATTTCACTCTCCGACCTCTGTGTCCGTGCCGCGGCATTCGCCGCTTGAATGCAAAAGCCCCAACATCGCGAGTGATGATTGTCCTCATCATCTGACGGTCTCATCGATCAGGCTATGGGGTGAATACCCACCGCATCGCTCCACAAGACACCAAACGAGGCTTGCGAGAATCGATGCTCCGCGTCAGCGTCCCCTCAGTTTCGGGACGTCATTTGGAATATGAAAATGCTTCTAGCAATTTGCTTCTGCCTCGTCGCGTGGCAGGCGTCTGCTCAACAGACAACCAACACCGTTCATCAAGGCACGAACAGCACCGGGCACACCGTGACGAACAGCGCTCACATCATTGCTGGACCCTTCACGAATGCGGCCAACGGACACTTCTACTACCTCCTTGCCGCCAGCACATGGAGCAACAGCGAAGCCCGCGCCGTTTCCTACGGCGGACATCTCGCCACCGTTCGCGACGTCGACGAAAACCAGTGGATCGTGGACACGTTTGCGCATTACGGCGGCGCGAGCCGACCGTTGTGGATCGGACTGACGGATCGCGATCAGGAAGGAACGTTCCAATGGGTGAGCGGCGAGCCTGTGACGTTTGCCAACTGGAACGCGCTCAGCGGTGAGCCGAACAACTCCGGCGGCAGCGGCTACGAGGAGGATTTCGCTTACATCATCCAGGAGCATTCCGGGAATCCGACGGTCATCGCCACGTTTTGGAATGATGTTCCGAGCGACGGCTACGGTGTCATTCCTCCGATCTACGGCGTGATGGAAACGACGACGCCTGTGGACCCGCCGCCGGTGGTCGTGCCGCCGCCCGTGGCTTTCCTGCAATTCGGTTGCGTGGAAGTGTGCTTCTCCTCGATGACGAACGCGCAATACCAGATTCAATTCAAGTCTGTGGGCGTGGACACCAACTGGGTCAATCTCGGCGCCGAGGTCACCGGCACTGGTGGGAAAGTTTGTGTGACAGACGTGCCCAATGGCACCAATCGCGTTTATCGCGTGTCTGTCTCGCCTTAACAACTCACGCCGCTGCCGCCAGCTTTTAGCCGCTGCGCATCCCCCGTACTGGTGACTCGCTGGTGACACCGCTTCCCGTAAGCTGATCACGTGTTTGACGCACTTGGTTCTCGAGTGTGTCCTGTGTGAAAAGGCCGGACCTGTTGTCCGGCCTTTCTCTTTTTTCACTTCGTCACCCGCGCCATCGCGGCGCTCCTGAACCCGGATTGTTCCAGTAGGGTTACGCCCCATATCGCACGGCAGGCGGAGGTCTATTGTAGCGGTCGCAGTCAGAACAGACGCCAGGGAAACAATCTATGAAAATGAAAATGGTCCTCACCTTGATATCAGCCGCCGCATTCGTGGTGGGCTGCAAACCGAAGGCGGAACAGTCCGCCACCACCATGAACGTCGATGCCGCCGCCGAGAAGGTTGAAGCGAAAACCAAAGACGCAGCAGCGGCCACGAAGGAACTGACACAGGCGAAGAAGGAATACGCCTACGCGCAGAAAGCGGAGTTCGTGACGGAGAAGCAAGTGCAGTTGGCTGAGATTGATCGCGATCTCATCGCGCTCTCGAACAAAGTGGAAGCCGCCAGCGAAGCGACGAAGACCGACGCGAAGCCGAAGCTGCAAGCGCTGCGCGATCAATCAGCCAAGTTGAACAAACAGCTCAACGAAGCGGGCGCCGCGACAGAGTCCACCTGGGACAGCGTGAAGGCCGGATCGAGCAAGGCTTACGACGATTTGAAGGACGGCATTGTGAACGCGCGCCAATGGGCGAGCGACAAGATCGCGCCGTAATTCCACACCGACGACTTAAACAACCAACCAAAAGACAACTATGAAACAAACATCTGCAAACATGGGCAAAGCCCTTACACTCACCTCATTGATCATCTGCGTCGGCGCGCTGGCTGTGGCTGGCGGCATGACGGGTTGTGCGGGCGACCGTTACACCCAAAGCACGGGCGAACGAATCGACGACAGCGGCGATTCTTCCCGCGTCAAGAAAGCGTTGGCTACCGACACGCAATACAAGTACGACGACGTGACGGTGAAGACGTTCAAGGGCGTGGTGCAATTGAGCGGTTTCGTGAATTCGCGCGAGCAAAAGAACCGCGCCGGTGATCTCGCGAAAAAGGTCGAAGGCATCAAGGATGTTGAGAACAACATCACGGTCAAAGAGTCCTCGAAGTAATTCGCAATCGCTGCGGGCTGGTGCGGGGAACGCACCGGCCCGGCGGCAAAACAAACTAAAGGAATACCAATATGCTTTGGACCATCTGCGTCGTTCTTATCATCCTCTGGCTGCTCGGCCTCGTGACCGGCACGACCATGGGCGGCCTTGTCCACATCCTGCTCGTGATCGCGATCATCGTGGTGCTGGTGCGTGTCATCTCAGGGCGTAAACCGTTGTGATCTGCGGATTGCAGCTATTCACGAAAGACAGCCATGAATAAAGCCATCTCCATCGCCCTGCTCGTCGGGGGCATTGTTCTCATTGTCATCGGTGTGAACGCCATGAAGTCGTTCAGTTCGGATGTTTCGCGGTTCTTCACCGGATCACCTACCGACAAAGCAGTGTGGATGCTCATCGGTGGCGTTATCGCGGCGTCGATCGGACTGTTCGGCACAAGTCGCACAGGCAAATGATTCAAGCTGGCTTTGCTGCGCTTCAAGCCTGGCCCAACTATCCATGAGTGATCTTTCTTTAGAGAACGGGCAGGTCGCATGCAATCTGATACGCGATCGGCTGATGGTGTTGTTTCCGCAAATGACCTTCAAGGTGTCGCCCCAGAACGGCACTTGCGCCCTTCGAATCACGCTACCAGGAACCATTCGGATCCTGGGTCAACGAACCGCCAACATGCGCTACGATCGTGGCAACCATTACGCGTCTTTCGATGTTTCGGGTGATGACTACATCAGTGCGGATGCCGGCGCAGGCACGGATGTGCTGCTGCGCTCCGCGATGGCCGATATCGAAGCGCAGCTGCGGATGCGCAACCAGTAGCACAGTCCTCCTGTCGGACGAAAATGGACCTGACGACGAAGGTTGTTCGGTCCGTTGCTTTTTCAACGCATTGCGCGCAGAAGCTTGTCGAGCGGCACAGTGGCGAAGCTCGTGGCGGAATCGCTCATGGCGTAGGGGATGACGAGTTCGCGCCCGTGCAGCAGCGCGCCGCAGGTGTAAACGACGTTTGGCACGTAGCCTTCGCGTTCATCCTCATTGGGCGCGAGCAAAGGTTCGCGCAGCCGGCCGATCACGCGCGTGGGATCGTTCAAATCGAGGAGGAACGCCCCGATGCAGTACTTGCGCATGGCGCCAACGCCGTGGCTCAGCACCAGCCAGCCCGCTTCGGTTTCGATCGGCGATCCGCAGTTTCCCATCTTAATAAATTCCCACGGTTGCGCAGGCGAGAGCAACACCTTGGGCTCGGACCAGAAATGTATGTTGTCCGAAAACATGATGAGAATGTTCTCGTCGTCCTGGCGCGAGATCATGGCGTAGTGGCCGTTGATCTTGCGCGGAAAGAGCGCCATGCCTTTGTTCTGAACTGCCGGGCCATTGAGGGTGATAAATTTGAAATGGATGAAGTCCGCCGTCTCCAGGAGTTGCGGCAGGATGATTTTCCCGTCGTAGGCCGTATAGGTCGCGTAGTAAGTGAAACTGCCGTCGTCATTGGCGAAGCGGACGAAGCGCGCATCCTCGATCCCATTGCTCTGGCTGGGGGTGAACGGAAAAATGACGCGTTGCGAAACCGGCTGATCCTCAGCAAAGCAAACTTCGTAATTCGATTCCGCGAGCAGGAGAATGCCACGGGCGCCGCGGTCGGCGGTTGAATCTGAATCGCCCGCTGCTTTGCGTTCCGCTGAGACGACGCGGCGCAGTTCGTTGATGGTGAAAGATTCGCCGAGTTGATCCAGCACCCCACGACAAAACTTGTTCCGCACCCCGAGTTCTTCAAGTTTGCGGGTAAACAGCGGCTTCTCGTAGGCCACACTCCGCGCATGCTCCGGCTCCGTCGCAAACTCAACCGGCGGCGCGAGCGTGATGCGATGCTGCGCATTCACGACGCCCTCGCGGAAAGTGATCGAAGAAATGTGTCCCTCTCCCGTGGCGCGCAAACTCAGGATGAAACGCAGCGCGCCGCGCGGGACGCCGCTTTGGTTAGGGTGGGGGACGATCGAGGGATTAAACAGCGCGGCGGATTCGGGAGAATATTCGTGGGTGAAGTAAGCGCCAATCAACGCCCGCCGCTTTGCCGAAGGAGCCTTTTTCGCCGCGATGAGATGTTTCACTTGCGCGAACCGGTTGTGGAAAAACTGCTCGACCGCGTGATGCCGATCTCCGAATTCCGCCATCACACCGCCCAGCACCCGCGTCACCTGCGCGTCTGATAAAGCCATGATCTGTGCGACGATTCTTCGCGCGATGTCTTCGGTCGTCGGGCGAAAGGGGCGCATTAAAACGCGCGAACGGTCGGGGACGAGAGTGGGGCCGATTCGTTTGGCGCGGACGGTGGACGGTGTGCTCCTCATTGGTCTGCCGAGAGTAACGGCACAATCCGAAATGTATATGGCTACACCGCTTTAAGACGATTTTCGGGAACACCGCTGAGTTCCACCCAGAAACGACTGCCTTCTCCGGGCACGCTTTCGAATCCCGTAGTGCCGCCCATGCGTTCGACGGCCGTTTTGACGATCGCCAGTCCCACGCCCGTGCCCTCGTATTTCTCCTGGGCGTGCAAGCGTTGGAACAGGCCGAATATCTTATTGTGAAATGCCGGTTCGATGCCGATGCCGTTGTCCTCCACCCAGAGCCGCACGCGGAATGAGCATTCAGGTTTGGGCCCATCAAGGCCTTGGACTGTGGGCTTTTTTTCTGCCCAAACTTTAATCCTTGGCTCCTGCCCGGGCGCAATGAACTTGAGCGCGTTCTCGAGGAAGTTGGAGATGATTTGCGTGAGTGATCCGACGGTGCCCAGCACGGGAGGCAGGGGATGCACGATTTGAATGCACTCCGGCTTTTCCTGAAGGATCAGATATTGCCGCGCCTGGTTGGTGACCAATTGATCGAGATTAACGGGCGCCAGGTCCATCTGACCAATGGCGGCCTGGGAGTAAGCCAGCACGTCCGTGATTAAGTGGTCCATCCGCAAACTCGCGTTGATGATGCGATCAAGATGATCGCGGCCCGTCTCATCCAACTGACTGCGATGCTCGTCCTGGAGGATTGCGGCAAATGAATACATGGCACGCAATGG
>DATHEW010000553.1:0-2033 GCA_035318425.1 Candidatus Acidiferrum sp.
GCGACTCGCCGGCGGGGATGCGTGGTTTCGTGAACGCACCGCGGAAATTCTGCGTGCGCATGGCGGATGGTTTGAAACCGCCGAGCACAGTTCCGCCACGCGCCTCGAGTTCGATAAGGCCCTCGTGAACCTCACGTCGAACCTGTTGGGCCAGATTTACGCGATCGATGAGCAAGGCCGATTCACTCCGTTGCGCGTGCGGGAAATTCTCAAGCCGGAACATGAACCCGCTATGCGCGAACTCGCGGAGCACGTCTTCGCCGTGGGCCGCGCGGTGAAGGCGTACGGCGAAGCGGACGCTCTGGAGCAATTGTACCGGACGATGATGGAAACGAATCGCCAACACGACGACCACATTCCATCGAGCTTGCAATGGGTTGATTTGCGCTTGCGTCAAAAGCAACTCGAGCCCCGGCTCACGCCCACTGAGGAATGGTTGATCGAGCCGCTCATCCGCTACGCACACGCCGCGGGTTTGCACGAGACCGCGGCTTACTTCGAGCGGCTTCGCTCTGAGCTGCTGCGCAAGCTGACGCTGGCGGCGGGTGCCGGGCAAATGCGATGAGCAAAATAGCTGCCTCTTGCAGCTTCCCATCGGCGTTTTGCGGCGTAAATAGTTGAGGCCATGAACATAAAATGGCTCGCCCTGGGTTTCTTGTTTTCTCTCACCACCGTTCTCGCTGTTCCACCGAGCGCAGATGAAGTCATGGCGCAGGCAAAGACGAAAGCCACCGCGGAGAACAAAGCCATCTACGTTCACTTTGGCGCGTCGTGGTGCGGTTGGTGCAAACGTCTCGATTCATTCCTGGAAAGGCCCGACATCAAAGCGCCGTTCGAGAAATACTTCGTGCCCGTGAAACTCGTTGCACAGGAGAATGAGCAGAACAAAGCGCTGGAGAATGCCAGCTCCGACGCATGGCTCAAGAAACTCGGCGGGCCATCGGGATTGCCGTTCTCCGCATTTCTCGATGCCACTGGAACGTTGATCGTGAACTCGAAGCGTGCCTCCGACGGCCAGAATATTGGGCACCCGATGGCACCGGAGGAAGTCGATTGGTTCGTCGCCATGATGAAGAAAGCCGCGCCCAAAATTTCCGCCGACGATCTCAAAACCATCGAGACCGCCCTGCGCACGCAGAAAAAATAGCGCATTGGGCGCTGATCATTCCCATCACCTGCTCCCAGCCAAGAACGCGCAGCAATTTGGCAACAGAAGTGGAGTTGGGTTGCCACGGCTTCGAGTTAGATCAAGCTGTATGAATGTCCGTGCCCGGCGTTCCCTCGTTCTCGCCTCGCTCTTCCTGTTTGAATTTGCTCTCACCGCGATTGGCGCAGACGCAATCAGGAACGCGGACTGCATGGAGTGTCACAATGACAACACGCTCATGTCCACCAATGCGGCAACAAGCAGAGTAAAACTGCTCTTCGTGGACGAGAAACGATTGGCCGCGTCGATTCACAAGACGAACACCTGCGCCAGTTGCCATTCAGATCTCACGCGCAAACATCCTGATGACAACCTTGCGGCCAGGCCCGTGAACTGCGCGTCATGCCACGAGCGCCAGTCCGAGTCCTATGGCCTGAGCGTTCACGGACTCGCCGCGCTCAAGGGCGACAAAGCTTCAGCATCCTGCCAGGACTGCCATGACAGCCACGAAGTGATGCCGCCGACTTCGCCGCTGTCACCGTTGCATTTCTCGAACCTTTCGAAGACCTGTGGCCAATGTCACGAAAAGGCAGCCAACGACGTCTCATCGAGCGTCCATGGAAAGGCTGCTGCCGCCGGCTATCGTGAAGCCGCCACGTGCATTCATTGTCATTCCGAGCACAGGATCGAGTCACTCAAAGCCGATTCGAGTGCGAATCCCTCGTTGAAAATCTCGAAGGACGTCTGCAGCCAGTGCCACGCCTCCGAAAAGATCAATACGAAGTTCCGCCTGCCGAAGGACCGGGTGAAGACGTTCTTCGAGAGCTATCACGGCATGGCGTCGAAGTATGGCGACACGTTGACAGCGAACTGCGGAAGCTGCCAC
>DATHEW010000554.1:0-2210 GCA_035318425.1 Candidatus Acidiferrum sp.
CGCTGCTGCCTTCACTGACGAAACTTCCAACGATGATCTGTCCGCCGGGAGCATCCTTTCCGGGCCGAACGGGCGCGCGATTTTCCGGCACAAAAAGTACTGCGTTTGGTGCGCTGTGATTTGCCAGCCATTCACTCGAACGATCCTTGGTGCGCCACGGAGGATCGCCGTGATTGTAAGCAGTCATCTGATAGCGCAGATCGATCTCCGGCCGGACCAGGCTGCGCACGGTGTAGCGCGCCGGCAGAACAAATTTTCCCGGAACATGATAGATGGCGTGCTCGGCGGCTTTCGTATCGCGGCCGAGATCGTCCAGTCCATCCCACCACGCGACGTTCTTGCCCGCAGGGAACGGCGTCTCGCTGAGCAGATTGCGCACGCGCTTTCCATTCTCACCGTCAATAACGAGCGTGACGAACCCTGGCGCCTTCAACTCGAAAGGGATCGCGATCGGCGGGTGCGCCGACTCTTGGGCGCGAGTTACTAATGCTCCCAACAGCAACACGATCAGGCCCAGTGTATTCTTCACGACCGGGATTTTGGTCCGTGCTCCGTCTCATCGCAATCTAGGAAAGGAGCGAAGAAGTTGCATTTGGCGCGGCGCAGGTTGCTCTTTTGCAATGTGAGTAAACCCGTTTCTTGCGAAGAACGCAGTGAGTGTGTTGCAACGGCTGCAACCCGAGACGTGGCACAGCGGTCGCTCAGAACATCGCGCATGAAGAGACATTTCTTAACAATGACGTGGGTGGTAGTGACAAGTGTGGTGGCTTCGATCGCGTTCGTGGGATGCGCAAGCAACGACTCGCGAGACGGTCACAAGAGAACGACGGGACAATACATTGATGACAAAGTCTTGGTGCAAAGGGTGCAGAGCGCCTTGGGCGACAGTCCGATTTACAAGTTCCCGGATGTGAAGGTGAACACCTACAAGGGAACAGTGCAGCTCACAGGCTTCGTGGAATCCATGGAGCAGAAGCGCAAGGCTGAGGAGATCGCGAAAACGGTCGAAGGTGTTTACAACATTCAGAACAACATCACTCTGAAGTCCGATACTGAACGGGTGCGTGGCACTGATCCCAATAATAACCGGAACCCGAGCCCGAACACCACGACTCCATAAGCGGAGTTGATTTTAGCGCAGCCGCTCAGGTCTCTTGCGAGACGGGGCGGCTGTTTTGTTTGCCACTTGACCCGCTCGAAAAGCCTTAGTGTTCTTGATCCCGTGAGAGCGATTCGCGTGCATCAGTTTGGCGGGCCGGAAGTGTTCCACGTCGAGGAGATCGCAACTCCATCGCCTGGTCCGAATGAAGTGCTCGTGCGCGTTCACGCGATCGGCGTCAACCCGGTGGAGACTTACCTGCGCTCCGGTTCCAATCCTGCGCTGAAGCTGCCGTACACGCCAGGGACTGACGCGGTTGGCGTTGTCGAAAAGGTCGGAACGAGCGTGAGCTCATGTCGTGTGGGCGATCGCGTTTACACGGCGCGCACGATCAGCGGGGCTTATGCGGAGTTTACTCTTTGCGCGGAGAACGACGCGCATGCGTTGCCAGCGCGGTTGTCGTTCATCGAAGGTGCGGCGATCAATATTCCGTACGCGACTGCTTATCGCGCTTTGTTCCAGCGAGGAGTCGTTCGCGATGGCGAAACCGTTCTGATCCATGGCGCGAGCGGTGGCGTCGGCATCGCCGCTGTCCAGCTCGCGCGCGACGCTCGCCTCAAAATCATCGGTACCGCGGGCACCGATCGGGGTCTCGCGCTCGTGCGCGAATACGGAGCCGATCTCGTGCTCGATCATCACGACGCGAAGTATCTCGATCAGGTGATGGCGTTCACGAACGGCGCGGGGGTGAACCTCATCGTGGAAATGCTCGCGAATGTGAATCTCGGAAAGGATTTGACGCTGCTCGCCCAGGGAGGCCGCGTGGTGGTTGTTGGCAGCCGTGACAATGTTGAAATCGCACCGCGCGATCTGATGAGCCGCGAGGCGGACGTGCGCGGCTTGATGCTGTTCAATGCGAGCGCAACGGAGTTGGAGGAAATCCATTCCGCACTGCACGTTGGGTTTGAGAGCAGCGCGTTGAAACCGATCATCGGGAAGGAGCATTCGCTGGCGAATGCCACGCAAGCGCATGTTGATGTGATGTCGCCGGGCGCTTACGGAAAAATCGTCCTCGTACCCTGACGTCAGCCGCCGGCCACGATCTTGACGA
>DATHEW010000555.1:0-3360 GCA_035318425.1 Candidatus Acidiferrum sp.
TGGTGCACAAAGCGGGATGCAGAAACGCTTCGGGTTCATCAATGAGGATCAGGCGTGCATCGCTTGCGACAACTGCCGCAATCATACCTGCAAACGCCCGGACGCCATCACTCATCGTCGCAATGTCTCTGCAACTCGCGAAGAAGTTCAAAGCCTCATCAGTGAGGCTACGCTCGAAGTCCGGCGGCGGTTCGACTTCCGCAACCGCAGCCCGAAACTCCTGCTTTCCTGTTACATCGGTTACCAAGTGCCATCCAAAAGCGTCACGCACGATTCGTTGGACTTCCTTGCGTTTCGTGTCGTTTTGAAAAAGGCGACCGAGTACGGATGCCATTTCCTCCCGCAAATTCTCTCTTTGCGTTGCGTTCAAAAGATTCAAACGCTCATTACCATTGAGGAGCAATAGGAGGCGATTGAGGAAATTGTGGCCGAGAGGGTGAAACTGATTGCGCAGCTTTTCAACACTCGAAGACTCAGCACATTGACGTTCAAATTCTTGTTTCGAATATTGTCCTGAGTGCTTAACCTCAATGTGAGGCACACCTCGCAAATCGAATTCTCGACACTCACGTTGCAGCGATTTCACGTAACCCTGCTTGAGCGCATCGTCGACAGGGTTGAATTCGAGGCTGTGCAATACTTCGCAGAAGCGCGTGCCTTCTCGGCTAGGAATCGACTCTCGAATTTCCTGAAGCACCTTGCTTTTCCCGGAATGATTTGGTCCGACGAAAAGGGTAACTGAGCCGGGAGTAAAAATGAGAGGCGCCGTTGCTCCGGTGGGACCACTCTTCAAACTGATGGTTCGAATCAACTGACTTATAGTTTTCAGAGAGGCGAGGGAAATGACAGAAAGGAGAAGCGCTGGGAAGCTGAATTGCTGAGAAACTGAAATGCGCTCTCGGTGATCTCTGTGTCTCCGTGGTGAATACCCCGCCCACAGTCCTTCGCGGATCATTGCTTCCGCAACACATCCTTGTAATCTCGCCCCATGCGAGCTGCGCTCCTCGTTACGCGCCGTCCCGAGAATGTCTTTCTCTGGCTTTACTGCGGGGCGTGGGCCATCCAGGCGATCGTGATGGAGTATTACGAAATCGATAAACTCTCCAAGCGAACGGAAACGATTGCGACCTTTCTTCTCTCATTCGGCGTCGCCTATTGGGTGATGTGCGACTCGAGACGACGCGGGATGCGGCGGCCATTTATCTTCGGATATTTTCTCATGAACGCATGGCCGCTCATTGCGCCGTGGCATCTGTTCAGGACACGGGGCTGGCGCGCGTTCATCACGCTCGGCATTTTTGTCATCGTGCTGCTGCTCGCTGTCGTGCTACCCGCATTCGTCGCTTCGCTCATCTCTCGCCCCACCGCGTCGTAACGCTCGTTCCCGCGTTGAACAGAAGTCGGCAGGGGATGGGTGGAAGATGCCGTCTGCTGAACGGAAGTCGTGAATGGCTGGAGAGCAGACGCGGCACGCCGGACAGGAAATACGATCTGTTGCACAGCCGATGCGATCTGCTGCGCGACGAACGCGAGCGGTTGGGCGGACTTTCTCATCTGCTGAACAGAGAACCGCAGTTGCTGGACGGAATCCGCGATCCGCTGGGCAGCGGCCGCGATTTGCTGCCAGGAAAATGCCGTTCGTCGCGTGACGAACGCGATCTGTTGAACTGCGAACGCAATCCGCTGCCTGGCAAATGCCATTTACTGAATAGCGGCGGGATTATTTCGGTAATTATTTTGTCCTGAGGCAGAGCAATTGTGTCCAAAAGATTCGGACGGGAGGCATCGGCATTATCCAGATAAAACTTTGCACAAAAAATCATATTTATTTAGCTCACTCTTTTCTGCCGTGCGCCGCTAGTCGAGATGTTAGCCCAACCAGCCACGCATATGAATGCGGGTTGGAAAGGAAAACAAAACGACTGATAGACCAGTCATTAGTGACTCGCCCGTTGTTCGGCGTGTCACTGGAAAGAACACGATGCAGATACGAGTAGCCAAAAACACATCAAGGCTGACACCGGAACAGATGGTTCCGAAAATGCAGGTAAGTCTGACGGCGGTGGCAGAGCATGCCACGGTCTTCACGGGTGCCACCGCATTGCTGGCGCAGGGAGCAGCGGCGGTGACTGGCCTGGAAACCTCGAACGCGGATGTGACGATGCTGGAGGCGCAACTGGCGCAGGCACGTTACGAGCGCGGTCTGAAGATGGATGCAGCGCAGGCATTCTATAACCAGTTCGCGCTCTATGTGGGCGGGATTGCGAATGGAAACGCCGATACCATCCTGCTGGCGGCCATGGATGTGGCTTTGCCACCAGGCCCGCCGCAGCCGATGACGAAGGTGGAAGGCAATCGATTGGATGCCGGCGGGGTGGATCAGACTGCGATGGGGAACTGGAGGCCGGTCGTAGGTGCGCGTTACTACGACGTGCAAACGAGCACGACGCCATCGAACGAGGCGAGTTGGGCACCGTATGATAGCCCGGTGAAGGCCAGTCTCCTGCTGGTGAATCAAACCAGCGGGCAGAAGGTTTACACGCGAGTGCGCGCGGTGAACAGCCTGGGCAAAGGGCCGTGGAGCGATCCCGCGTGCGCGATGATCCCATAGCAGCCTGAAGCAAGCGCGAGTTGCTTCCGCGCTTTCGTGAGAGAAGCATAAAGGAGGGCGAGCTGGTTCCCACGCGGGATGCTCGCCCTTCCTGTTTTTAGTAGTATAAGAATGGTGGGGCGCGCCGCTCCGCGCGCGCCGGTCGGCGATGCGAATTGGAAAGGTTCTCAAGGGCGTGGGGAGAAGCGATGCGAAAGGCGCTGTTCAGGCTTCGGCGGCGCGGAGCGGTCTGCCCTGCCTTTTGAGGTGACGGCATCAGTCTCTAGCCAGCTTGCGGGTAATTTCCTCAACGGTGCTGAACTCTTCCGCGGGTTGCTGTTGGCGCAACACATCGAGTCGATGTTGGCCCCAGCCGACGGCGCCGAAGGCCATGCGCATTTTGCGGGCGGCCTCGCCGTCGCGAATTTCGTCGCCGATGTAAATCGCGGCTTCTGGGTTGAGCTGACTGGCGCGCAAGACCGACTTGAGCTTCAACGCTTTGCCGAACATTGAAGCACCGCAAGAGTAGTGAGTGATCAACAAGGCGTTCCTCGGGCCAAGGATGTGCTGCACATTTTCCGCGGAGTTGGAACTGACGATCGCGAGCGTCGCACCATGAGCACGGAGCTGTTGCAGCATTTCGCTCACGCCTGGATACAACTCGAACTCATCAATGTGTTCGTGCATGAGCGCGCGCATGTCGCGGACGATGCGCGGGACTTTCCACAGTGGAATGCCGAGCGCGGAAAGCATCGCACGCCCGCTGAGTT
>DATHEW010000556.1:0-2432 GCA_035318425.1 Candidatus Acidiferrum sp.
AAGGCTCATGCGAATGAGGCGCTCGTGATCGTTGCGGCAGACTTGCTCGCGCTCACGTTGCTCACGCCACCGGGCGAATGGGGCGCTGACGTGGTCGTCGGCAGTGCGCAACGATTCGGTGTGCCGCTGGGCTACGGCGGGCCGCACGCGGCGTTCTTCGCCACACGCGATGCCTTCAAGCGCGAGATGCCGGGACGTCTCGTGGGCGTCTCGAAGGATTCACGCGGCTTGCCAGCGCTGCGGCTCACGTTGCAGACGCGCGAGCAACACATTCGCCGCGAGAAAGCCACGAGCAACATCTGCACAGCGCAGGCGTTGCTCGCGAACGTGGCGTCGTTCTACGCGTGCTATCACGGGCCGGAAGGTTTGAAGGCGATTGCGAAGCGCGTGCATTTGATGGCGACGGTTCTCGCCAGCGCGCTCAGAAACCTCGGCTTCGATGTGAACAGCGACGTGTTCTTCGACACGCTGCAAATCGGGCTGGGCAACAAGAGCGCGAAGGATCTGATCAAGTTCGCCGAGAAGCATCGCGTGAATTTGCGCTACGTGGACGCGCATTCCGTCGGCGTGTCGCTCGACGAAACGGTTTCGCAGGAAGACCTCGAGATGTTGCTCAAGGTCTTCAACAACGACAAGAACACTGAGTTCAATCTCGACCATCTCGCCGCAAGCGCGGAGGCGGACATCCCGGCGCCGTTCGCGCGCATGTCAAAGTTTTTGCAGCATCCCGTCTTCAACAAGCATCACTCGGAGACGGAGATGATGCGCTACGTCCGCAAGCTCGAGGCAAAGGACTTCGGCCTCGACAAGGGCATGATCCCGCTCGGCTCGTGCACGATGAAGCTCAACGCCGCCGCCGAAATGTATCCCGTCACGTGGCCGGAGTTCGGGCGCATTCATCCCTTCGCGCCGCTCGCGCAGACGCGCGGTTATCAGCAGCTCTTCGCGGAACTCGAGGAGTGGCTCGCGGAAATCACTGGCTTCAGCGCCGTTTCCCTCCAGCCGAACGCCGGCTCGCAAGGTGAACTCGCGGGCCTGCTCGTCATTCGCGCCTACTTCGCCGATCGCGATGAATCGCATCGCAACATTTGTCTGATTCCCACGTCCGCGCACGGGACGAATCCCGCCAGCGCCGTGATGGCAGGAATGAAAGTCGTTGCGGTGAAATGCGATCAACTCGGCAACATCGATGTCACCGATTTGCGCGCGAAATGTGCTGAGCACAAAGACAATCTCGCGTGCATCATGATGACCTATCCTTCCACGCACGGCGTGTTCGAGGAAACGGTGAAGGAGATTTGCACCATCGTGCAGGAGCACGGTGGACAGGTTTACATGGACGGCGCGAACATGAACGCGCAGGTCGGTCTCTGCCGACCGGGGGACATCGGCGCGGACGTGTGCCACTTGAACCTGCACAAGACCTTCTGCATCCCGCACGGCGGTGGCGGCCCTGGCATGGGACCGATTTGCGTGGCCGAACATCTCGCGGATTTCCTCCCCGGCCATGCGGTGGTGAATCTCGGCGGCGAGAATCCCATTGGCTCCATCAGCGCCGCGCCGTGGGGCAGCGCGAGCATTCTCACCATCCCGTGGGTTTACATTCGCCTCATGGGCCCGGACGGACTCACCGAAGCTACGAAGGTCGCCATCCTCACCGCGAATTACGTCGCGCGCCGGTTGGAGAAATATTTCCCCGTACTCTACAAAGGCACACAGGGCACCGTGGCCCACGAGTGCATTTTGGATTTGCGCCCCTACAAAACCGTGACCGCCGAGGATGTCGCGAAACGGTTGATGGACTACGCCTTCCACGCGCCGACGCTCTCGTGGCCCGTGCCCGGCACGTTGATGGTTGAACCGACCGAGAGCGAAGACCAGGCCGAGCTCGACCGTTTCTGCGACGCGATGATCGCCATCCACGGCGAAATCCAGCGCATCGAGAAAGGCGAGTGGGACAAGACCAACAACCCGCTGAAGAACGCCCCCCATCCCGCCGACGTCATCGCCGGCGACGATTGGAGCCGCCCTTACACCCGCGCCCAGGCCGCGTATCCGCTCAAGAGTTTGCGCGACGCCAAATACTGGCCACCCGTCGGCCGCGTGGACAACGTCTTCGGCGACCGCAACGTGATGTGTTCGTGTGTGGGGATGGAGGCGTACCAGGCGTAGCCTTCGGCGGACGAAGCTTGTAGGTTAGCCCCGATGAAAACCGTTGGCACGCGCCGCACGAGCGAAGACCTGACGCCCATTCCTCCAGAGGAAGCGTTACGGCGCGCGACCATCCTTCAAACGCAAGCCGATCTTCTGAATCCTTACCCGCGGCCGCGTGGTTTCGTGTTCAAGGCCAAGACACGCGAGGAATACGAACGCTGGCGCAAGGCGCAGTCGAATCCACGGCTCTGGTAACGCATGCCGACCACTGCGCCACT
>DATHEW010000557.1:0-2447 GCA_035318425.1 Candidatus Acidiferrum sp.
GATGCGCGGCAAGGTCACGCCGGCGTTCCTCGATTGGTTCGTGGAAGTCGCGAGTCTGTGGGCGGTGTGGCTCACGGGCGCATGGCTCGCCGAAGTCGCGCTGAGCCGGGGTCTCTCGGTCAAACTCATTCCAATCGCAATGACGTCGGCGCTGGTCGCGTGGGCGATTTCACACGCGGACTTGCCGAAGCCGATCGAACTGCCGTTGCTGATGGTCATCGGCGGCGCGGTAACAATCGTCTTCGCGACCTTGCCGGCAAGCGCGCTGTCGTTGCGGCTTTGTGGCTGGTGCGAAACACTGGGCCAGCAAAGCTACACGCTCTACGTCTGTCATTTCCCGATCATCACTCTGATCAGCGCGCGCTGTTTCGAGACCTCCAAGGAACGTCCCGCCCATGCATGGCTTGCGTTGTATGGCGGCGCCGCTGCGCTGGTGGTGAGTAAAGCATGTTTCCACCTTTGTGAGGCGCACTTCATTCGTCCGAGGATTCGACTCGAAAACAAACCCACCACAGTCAGCCCGCCGCGAGGCGCATTGTTGAAAGTGGCATCCACCGAGGCAAGTGATGGTCATGCATAGAGCAGCAAAACCAGCCTGGCTTCCAGGCCCGGTCACTTGCGCGAAGCGAAAGTCGCGTGCAGGTTCGCCGCAGCACAGGAGGTAAAGTGAAATTTTCTCGGGTCATGCTTTGTCTGGCCTTCATCGGCACGCTCGTGCTGATTTTGTATTTCACATTCCGTGAATCGTCCCGGCTGGCGGACATCCCCTGGATGCCGGCGCGCTGGGGACTCTGGCTCGATGATCACGACGAGTTCCGACACTTCCTCGGGTTCGCGGTATTCGCGGCGGTTGCTTTCTCTCTCAACATGGATGCGTTCTTCACGCGTTCCAGGCATCGCTTCATCCGAAGATTCCGTTCGAGTCGCAACCGCACCGGTCGCCTCGGCGGAATGCTCGTCCTCGTTTACGCGCTGGAGCTGGCGCAGATCAACATGCCGCATCGTGATTTCGACTGGCTCGACATCTTGAACGGCTGGGCGGGTATCACGGCGGCGTGGGCCGTTTGGTACGCATGGCAGGCGCAGGGAAAGCGGCGCCGGCGGATCACGCAGGAGCGGCGTCACATGCCGATCAACGTTTCTTCAGTACGCTTTCGCTAGGAGTCTGAAATGAACATCAACGTTTGGGGAATCAATTACGCGCCGGAACAGACTGGCATCGCGCCGTACAACAAAGCGCTCTGCGAACATCTGGAACAGCACGGGCACGAGGTGCGGATGGTCACGAGCTTCGCGTACTATCCAGCGTGGAGAAAACTCCCCGAAGATCGCAGTCGATGGTTTCGCACCGACCAGATCAACGACGTGCCGGTGTATCGTTGCTGGCATTACGTCCCTGCGAAGGCGAGCGCGCTGAAACGCATTCTCCATGAGGGAACGTTTGTCGTGATATCTTTCCTGCGACAGCTCGCGATTCCCGCGCCGGACGTTTATGTCGTCATGTCGCCGCCTCTTCTGCTCGGCGCCGCCGCGTGGCTGCTGGGAAAAATCAAACGCAGGCCATTCGTGTTTCACGTGCAGGACTTGCAGCCGGACGCCGCGGCGGGACTTGGCATGGTGAAGGGTGGAGCGTTGTTGCGCGCGCTCTACTGGCTGGAATCTTTTGCCTACGAAAAAGCGGCGCGTGTCAGCGGAATCATGCCGGGAATGATCGAGGCGTTTCGTAGCAAGGAAGTGGAAGAATCGAAGCTGGTTCTGTTCCCGAATGGTGTCGCGCTCCCTGATCCGAACGGGGCACCGAAGCGCGGCGCATTTCGCGCCCGCAATGGATTTGCGCCGGATGATTTTCTCGCAATCTACTCCGGCAATCTCGGCATGAAGCAGGGTCTCGATGTGTTGGTAGAAGCCGCGCGGCAAGTCGGGAATGAAAAGGTGCGCATTGTCATCTGCGGTGAAGGCGCGCAGCGGGATCATCTCGCCGCACTCATTCACAAACACGAATTGACGAACGTGATCATGCTGCCGTTGCAGGATGAATCGGGCTATCGCGAGATGCTCGTGGATGCGGATGTTTGCGTCATCACGCAGCAGGCGGGGAGTGGTGGATATTTTTTTCCCAGCAAGCTGCTCACGTCGCTCGCATGGCAGAAACCCGTTCTGACCGTCGCCGACCGCAACAGCGAACTGGTGCGTGCTCTGGAGAGCGGCGGCTTCGGCGTCAATGTTCCGCCGGCCGATGCCGCTCACGTTGCTCATGCCTTGGAAAAACTGGCGTCGGATCGTTCACGCCTCGCGGATTACGCGACAGCAGGACGGCGCTACGTCGAGCAGTTCGAAATGGCTCACGTGCTTGGCGAGTTCACGAGAGAACTTGAGCAACTTGTGATGGAACCGGTTTCACGGCCAGTGATGAAAGTTGCACCGGCGAGTTGAAACGTCAGTTTTCC
>DATHEW010000558.1:0-7102 GCA_035318425.1 Candidatus Acidiferrum sp.
GGATCAAAAACAACGTGCGCCCGAAAAAACAGGCGAGTCGCCTTTGGGCTGAGAATCTGCCGGCGTAATCCCTGCCGTCAAGCCAGTGCGCAACGAACCTCGTATTGCTGGTCTCCACCGTAGTTCGCGCGCGCTGACAACCCGATCACTGCGACGTTCCGCACGGTGGCGCCGATGAAAGGTTGCACGTTGCCACTTCCGCGATGAGCGGTCGTCGCGGCTTTGGCCCCGCATCGAAACAAGTTCATCGTTGGTACGCATCCTTCTCACGTTGCTGTGAACCCGTTGCGGCGCGGTGCTGCGCGGAATAAAAAGGAACACTTATGAAACGCGACATTCGTTTTTATCGAGACCCGAGCCGGACGGAGAATGACCCAAAGATCAATCGCGCGGATGAAAATCGCGATCCGATTACCGGCGCGCGTGGTGCGCATCCGGTCGGCACGGGATTGGGCGCGGTAGCAGGCGGCGCGGCTACCGGCGCAGCTGTGGGTTCAGTGGCGGGCCCTATTGGAACGGCCGCGGGTATCGTCGCGGGAGCCGTGGTCGGCGGACTCGCTGGGAAAGGCATTGCTGAAAAGGTCAATCCGACTTTGGAGCGTGAGTATTGGAGCGAGAATTACAGCCGCGAGCCGTACTACCAGGCGGGCCGCCGCTTCGAAGATTACGAAGGCGCTTATCGCACCGGCTACGAAGGTTATGCCCGCTACGGCGATCGCACGTGGGACGAAGTGCAAACCGACCTTCGGCGCGATTACGAAAAGAACCGCGGCACTTCCGAATTGACGTGGGATGAAGCCAGCCCAGCTACCCGCGCTGCGTGGGAGCGTCTCGGACGTCAGCCGCGTTCGAATGAGCCGAAGCGCGTGACTGCGAGAGAAGATTAGCGGATCAGGAAAACCTGATCAGGCGAGCGAGGAACCTTGTTGGTTCCTCGCTTTCGTTTGTGCCGATCTCAAGGCAACTCTTGCAGTCGAATGCGTCGGTACTCCATCTGTCCGCGATCCCCTTCAAGTCCGATCGGGCCGGTCGCAGGAATTTTCAACGCGGCTTCGAGCACTTCCCCGTTGCAGGTGCAATGGGCCACGTTGTCTTTCACCGTTACGACCATTTCGTTCCAGTCCTGCGGCTTGTATTGCGTGAGGTTCTTGTATGGACCCGCGATCGGATAATCGCGGCATTGAAGCTGAGGCTGACGAATGAACACGCCGCTGTCCGCATTCGGCGTGGCGCGGAACTCGAGCTTGAGAATGAAGTTGTTTGAAAACTTCTGCGTGCTCCAGAGCTGAGCTATCTTTCGTCCCTCCGGCGGCGTGGTGACAATGAGCCGTCCGTTCTTGGCCACATAACGGCCTTCATTGCTCGCGGTTTTGCCGTCGAAATTGTTGGTGCGATAACCCCAGCCCGTGAGGTCGCGACCATTGAACAGGCTCACGAAGCCAGTCTCGGGCGTGAACTTGTCCGGCTCAGTTTCCACAAAGCCAAGTGTCGCGAGCACTGGACGAATCGCAGCGGCCCACTTCGCATAACCAGCCTTATTTGGGTGGAGCAGATCGGGAAATTCTTCGTTCTTCGCGTCGCCCTGCGCGTCGGCGAAGAGCAACCATGTTTCGATAAACGTGACTTGGGCGTCGCCCTTCACGGCCGCAAAATAAAGCTGGTTCAGCTTTTTGATGCTATCGGCGGAACGTTTCTTGGAAGCCGAACTCGGGAACACCTGGCACAGGACGACGGGCATCTTCGCGTTGTGTTTCTTCAGCTCGGCGAGGATCAGTTTCAAATTGCCCGCGATCGTTTCGGGGTCGGCTTGCTCTTCCAGATCGTTGGTGCCGATGAGCAGCACCACGGCAGCGGGATTGAGCGATAGCACATCTTCGCGCAATCGAATGAGCACACCGCGCGTGGTGTCGCCGCTGATGCCGCGATTGGCGATCTTCATGCCCGGAAAATTTCCACCAGCGTTGTCGCCCCAACCCTGCGTGATGGAATCACCGAGGAACACGACTGCATTCTGGTCTTTTTCCACGCGTTGCGCCCACGCGCTGCGACGCTGTGACCAAAGCTTTTGAAACCAATCGGCGCGGCGGATCGGGCCGGCGCCCGGCAATCCATCGTCTGTGGCGGGAATCGCAAAACGTGAATCGGTCGCGGCGGAAGTTTCTGCGGCGCTCGTCGCGAATGAGCAGGCCGCAACGATGCACACGAGAAGGAGCGAACAGCGGGAAATGAGTTTCATGCGTGGGCCGGATGTTTAGCGCGGGGATCGAGCGAGGCAAGCCCGCAGGAGGCGCGCTCAACATCAACTTCAACACGTTCCATTAAAGCGCGGGCCAGCATGAACCACGAAGACACGAAGGCCAGTAAGAACGTCTCCACTTCGTGTCTTCGTGCCTTTGGTTTATTCAACTGCATTGATTCCGGCTCGGAACTCCGCATCGCCCGCCAATAAAGCGAAACCTTCTGCGCGGCGGCCCTTGTGAGGTGGGGAAACTTGTGATTTCGTTTCGCCATGAACAGGGCATTTCGGGTTTTCATTCTGGGCGGGGCGACCGCGTTACTCATTTCCACTCTTACCAGTTGCACTACGAGCGCGACGGGTCGGCGGCAATTCAACATGGTTTCCACCGAGCAGGAGACGCAGCTCGGCCTCACGGCGTTTGAGGAGATGAAAAAGGAAACACCGATCAGCAAAGATACGAAGGCGAACGAAATGGTGGCGCGCGTCGGACGCAAGATCGCCGAGCAGGCCAAGGACAGAATGCCGAACGCGCAATGGGAATTCGTGGTGTTCGACAGCCCGGAGGCGAATGCGTTCTGTTTGCCCGGCGGCAAGATCGGCGTTTACACGGGATTGCTGCCAATCGCGAACGGCGAGGCGGGACTGGCCACCGTGATCGGTCATGAAGTAGCGCACGCCGCGAATCATCACGGCGGCGAGCGGATGTCGCAGGCCCAGGCGGTGGAGACCGGCACCAAGCTGATCGGCTCGGCGGTGAATGAAAAATATTCGGCCGTTACCATGGTCGCTCTCGGTGGGTTGGGAAAAGTGGGAATCGAATTGCCGTACAGCCGGTTGCAGGAAACCGAAGCCGATCACGTCGGTTTGCTCTACATGGCCAAGGCGGGTTACGACCCGGAGGAGGCAGTCCGTTTTTGGGAACGCTTTTCCGCATCACACAAGGGTCAATCCGGCGGGTTCGAATTGCTGCGCACGCATCCCGTGGACGAAAAGCGCATCGCAGATTTGAAGAAACTGATGCCGGAAGCGAAGTCGGTTTATCGCGGCGGCAAGGGCACAGCGCCGACGAGCAGCGGTGCGACAAGCGGCTCCACGGTCATTTCGCGCTGAGCTCTCGCAGCTCATCAGCGTTGGAATTTTCTAAAAGACACGGTTTCACAGACGTTGCAGTTGCAACGGGCGTGGCCTTCCCGTTGAATTTGCGCCCTTGATGAACGTTCCGTTTCTGAACCTGGCAGCGCAATACGAGTCGCTCAAATCTGAATTGCTCCCGGTGGTGGAGAAAACACTCGCGGCGGGGCATTACGTGCTCGGCCCGAATGTCTCGGCGCTCGAGCAGGAGATTGCGACTTACACGGCCACGAAATTCGGCATCGGTGTGAATTCAGGATCGGACGCGCTGACCCTTGCGTTACGTGCGCTTGAGATCGGGCCGGGGGACGAAGTGATCACCACGCCGTTCACTTACATTGCGCCGGCGGAGTCCATTCATCAGGTCGGCGCGAAGATCGTGTTCGCGGACATTCATCCGCGAACGTTCAACGTCGATCCGGCGGAGATCGAAAAGAAGATCACGCCGCGAACGAAGGCGATCATCCCCGTTCACCTGTTTGGCCAGGCCGCGCCGATGGCGCAGATCATGGCGCTCGCGCAAGCGCGTGGCATTCATGTGATCGAAGATTGCGCGCAGGCGATTGGTGCGACCTACAATGACAAACCGGTGGGAAGCTTCGGCGCCGTGGGTTGCTTCAGCTTCTATCCCACCAAAAATCTTGGTGCGAATGGTGACGCCGGCATGATCGTGACAAGCGACGAGGCGCTCGCCAAAAAGCTGCGCATGCTGCGCGTACATGGCATCGAGCGGCGCTACTTCCATGACCTGCACGGATACAACTCGCGGCTTGATGAACTGCAGGCGGCGATTCTGCGAGTGAAGTTGCCGCATCTCAAACGATGGAATGCGCGACGCGCCGAGATCGCGCGCTACTACACGCAGGCGCTGGACCATCTGCCGCTGGAATTTCCTGTCACGGCGAAAGAAAACAATCACGTGTTTCACGTTTACGCGTTGCTGACGAATCGACGTGACGCGTTGCAGAAGTTCCTCGCGGACCGCGGCGTTCCTTCGATCATCTATTACCCGCGTCCGCTACACTTGCAGCAACTCTACACGAAGCTCGGTCACAAGGCGGGCGACTTTCCCGTCGCGGAGAAGATTTCGGAACTCATTCTTCCGCTGCCCATGTATCCCGAGTTGACCCGGGAACATGTGGACCAGGTGGTCGGCGCGATCCTCGGATTCTTTTCGCAGCCGTAACGTCAGTGGCACGCGATCACGCGGCGCACAGATGCGCGGCCGCCCGATCGACCACACTCACCACAGTCGAACTCCAAAGACCAAACCCAGTGGGCTTGGTGATGTAGCCGTCCACGCCGAGTTGCTGCGCGGCTCGGCGATCGACCGCAAGGTCAGAGGCGGAGAAGACAAAAAGCGGCAGGCCTTTGAACCGATTGTCACCGCGAATTCTTTCGACGAGCTCGAACCCACTGCAACGAGGCATCTTCAAATCGGTGACCAGCGCGTGAGGCGCGGGAAATTCTTCGCGGTCGAGATATTTTCCAGTCCCGTTGAGATACTGCCAGGCCATGTCGCCATCCTCGACGAACATCAGTTTCAACACGCGGCCGGAGCGTTCGATGGCCAGCGTGATCATCAGTCGATCGTTCTCATCATCCTCAGTCCAGAGGACGACGAGCGGCGATCTGAGTTGTTGTCCCGGCTCCATTTGTTCATGGGCACCCTAGGCCGGTCGGAGCTCGAGGACAACCGGCAGAAAGCAACAATTTCGCGCCGGGAATATAACTGGAATAATGCATAGCTCCAGCGGGCCAGACGAGCGCGACGAAACCAACTGTGAGGCGCCAATCCGTCTCGCTCAGCAAAACAAGTTGCCGCCACTCTCACGCCTTCTAAGATCGCGACAGCCCGTGGGGAACATTTTCAACGCAGGACAAATCGGCCACACCACACTCGCGACGCGAGTGTTCATCGGTCTTGCAACTCTTTCTCTCGCCGTGTTCCTGCGCATTCTCCTGAATCCGATTCTTAAAGGCCATTACCCGTACCTGACATTTTTCCCGACGGTGCTGATCGCGGCACTCTACGCACGCTGGCGCATCGCGGCTGTGATCGCTCTTGCGTCTGGTTTCCTTGCTGAACGTTTTTTTTCCTTTCCGCTGAACCAGTTCACGATCGACGCCCAACACCTCATCGCGCTGACGACGTTCTGGATGGTGTGCGCCGCGATCATTGGCTTGATCGAGGCGATGCACTGTTCGCAGGCCCGGGCGCAACAGGCAACGGCGGAAGCGGCGGCAAGCCGCAACGCGATGATCAGCCTCAACGCAGAACTGGACGAACGCGTCCGCACCCGCACCACGGAATTGGAAACCGCGCATGGGGCGCTCCGCGCCGTCATCGACGGCTCGCCTGACCCGATGGCGTCCGTGGACCTGGAGCGGCGGCTCACTGCGTTCAACGTCGCCTACGGAGACGAATTCCAGGCGCGCTTCGGAGTGACGCCGGTGATCGGCGCGAAGATGGACGATCTTTTGGCGGGGCTGCCTTCCGAGCAGGCCAAGCTCCTCATGCTGTGGCAACGCGCTCTTCAAGGGTTGATGGTGTCGGAAGAAACGTTTGGGCATGCGCAACTTGGCGAACGGACTTACCAGATCAATTCCAGCTTCATTCGCGACTCCAGCGGCAGACCCACCGAACTCGTTTACAGCGTCCGCGACATCACCGAACAGCGCGCCTTGCAGCGCCGGCTCCAGGAGATGAACGAAGGGCTCGAATGCGAGGTCGCCGCGCGCACATGCCAGTTGTCCGAAGCCATGCACGCGCTCGAAGCCGCCCGCGACCAATTGCAACTCGTCGTCGATAACGTCCCCGCCGGCGTCATTTATTGCGATGGGGAACAGCGCCTTCGTTTTGCCAATCGTTACTACGCAGGACGGTTCGGGAAGATGCCAAGCGACCTCATCGGAAAGAGAGTTGCCGACGTAGTGGGACACGAGGCTTACGCGACAGTGCAGGCCGAGGTCGAACGCGCGTTGCGTGGTGAAACATTGCGCTTCGAACGCGAAGTCCCCTTTGTCCAGTTAGGAACGCGCATCATGGAATTGAACTACGCGCCCGATGTCGCGCCCAGTGGCGTCGTGCGCGGATTCGTGGCACTCATCTCGGACATCACAGAACGCAAGCGCGTGGAATCCGCGTTGCGAGACGCGGAGACGAAGCTGCGGCACCAGGCCGTGGAACTGGAAGAACTGGTGGCAACTCGCACCGCGAAGCTGGTGGAAACAGTTACCGAGTTAGAGTCATTCGCCTACAGCGTGGCGCACGATCTTCGAGCGCCACTCCGCGCCATCACCAGCCTCACGGCATTGCTCGAGTCGGAGTTCGGCGCCACGGCCCCTCCCGACGCGCGGGATTACATGCAACGCACGCGCCGCGCCGCCACCCGCATGGATGCGCTAATTCGTGACTTGCTCATCCTGAGCCGCGTTGGTCGAACGGAAGTGTCCTTCAGGCGAATTGATCTCGATGCCCTGGTCGAAATACTCATCACGGAATCGCCCGACCTGCAGCCGCCAGCCGCGGAGGTCATCGTGCTGAAGCCGCTCGGTGTCGTTGTGGGCAACGAGATGTTGCTCACACAAGCGCTGTCGAACCTGCTCGGCAACGCCGTGAAATTCGTCTCCGGTAAACAGCCGCGCATCGTGGTGCGCAGCGAGCGGATCAATTCGGAGGTGCGGCTTTGGGTCGAGGACAACGGGATCGGCATCGCCCCGCAATATCAC
>DATHEW010000559.1:0-3214 GCA_035318425.1 Candidatus Acidiferrum sp.
CGCTGTCCTTGCGCACGGGAATGACGCGGATGGACCAACTGACGTGCGCTCGAGTTTCGTCGAAATAGAACTTTGCCAGCGGCCAATTCTTCTTCTCGCCCGCAAACCACAGATTGGCGAAATGATAACCGACATCTGCCATCGCGTGTGATTGATCGCCAACGATCCCCTTCAGTCGATTGATCTCGGTTTGCAGCGCTGCCAGTTGCTGGTTCGTGTTGTTCGTGGCGTTGGGAGGCGGCTGCGCAGCGAGCGCTTTCGAAGCGCCGGGATGACTTGACCACAAGAGGCACAGGACCGCGCCGGCAACAATGCCGACGATGAGCGGCCCTCGTGGCATCCGATTATTTTTCATGAAGTCGCATCCTCTTTTTCCTGCTTACCAAGGCCCCGTGGCTCAAAACCTTGCAAGGACTTCAAACGATTGAAGAGAGGCGCGTCAAGCGCCGGGAGTCGCGCTCAAGCCGTGCCCATGTGAATTGACGACGCCGAGTTGGCCATAGGAAAGGTGCAATGCTTCGTTCAAGATTTTCGGTTGCGATGATTTCGATGAGGTCTAGCGTACTCGTGGGCCAAGGTTTCAGGGCAGGTCAAAAGAGAAGCGGCCGCACAGTTTCACCAGCGACTTCTTCGTAGAATCAAAAGCAACGGAGGTTTTTATGACATTCGATCATTTTGTGGGTCAAGTTCAACACCGGGCGCAACTCGCTTCGACCGAGGAGGCATTGCGCGCCATTCGATGCACGTTCGAGACGCTGGCCGAGCGCCTGAGTTTCGATGAAGCCAAAGACGTGAGCGCCCAATTACCGCGAGAACTGGCGACTTATTTCGCGGTGCCGGAGCATTCGGTTCGCATGTCGCTCGATCAATTCTTCCATCGCACGAGTGAGCGCGAGCAGGTGGCTCTGCCCAAGGCGATTCATCACGCGCGCGTCGTCATCGAAGTGCTGGAGGAAGCGGTTTCGGCGGGAGAAATCAAGCATGTGCGCGCGCAGTTGCCGCATGATTGGGATCCTCTATTCGAGTCGGGCAGCCAGGGGCATCTCGGGCGCAAGCACGAGGAAGCTACCGTTCCGAGTTAGGAAGGAGTTTTGCGTATGAAAGTCTATGACATTTTGACACCGGACGCGGAAGTGATTCATCCCGACGCGTGTCTTTGTGAAGCCGCGCAGAAGATGGAGCGCCGGGACATCGGCATGTTGCCCGTCTGCGACGGCGAGCGGTTGATCGGTGCGTTGACGGACCGTGACATCGTGGTTCGTGCGGTGGGGAAAGGTTACGATCCGGTTCACACGCACGTGAAGGACGTTATGACTTCACGCATTCGCTATTGCTTCGAGAATGACGATGTGGAACGCGCCGCGCAGATCATGGAAGACCATCAGATTCGCCGGCTGCCCGTCATCAATTCCGCCAAGCGTCTCGTCGGAATGATTTCTCTTGGCGACCTCGCTATGAGGACGCACGACGAACAACTGGTGGAGGAAGTGATGGAGCATATCTGCGTGCCGGTGTGAAGATTTGGAGGAAACAATGAAAGTCAGAGTATCACCAAAAAGCAGCCATCGAGTCACGGTGGAACTGGGAGACAATGAAGCGCCGCTGACGGCATTCAAGGCGCCCGAGATGCAGTTGAAGCGGGTGCTGGTGCCGGTCGATTTTTCGGCGTCGTCACGCAAGGCAGTCGATTACGCCGTGTCGCTCGCGCGACAGTTCGGGGCGGAGATCCTTCTGTTGCACGTTGTTCAGCCAATCATCATGACGCCGCTGACGGAGGCGGTGGTGATCGGGGAACTTTGGATGAGCAAGTTCGAGAGGAAGCGACCGGACAGCTTGCCGTATGGCGGAGGGAAATCGGTCTGACCGGCGTCAAGACGAACGTGCGCACGGGAACGCCTTACCACGAAATCATCCAGGCCGCCGAGGAAACGAACACCGACCTGATCATCATCGGCACACACGGCCACCGAAAGCTGGCGCAGATGTTTCTCGGCAGCACGGCGGAACGAGTGGTGCGCCATGGGCCTTGTCCCGTGCTGGTGGTGCGGGAGCGTGAGCATGACTTTGTCTCGACAGAAAAGAAGACTGCGGCGACGAGAGAGAACGAGTGAACAGGAAAATTATGGCTACTGAACTGAAGAAAAATGATCCGGAAAAAGCGCGCCACTATTTCGCAGACAAAATGGCGTTCAGCACTGGACCGGTGGAGGTATCGAACAACCTGAAGCAAGGTTCGGCCATCACGGTCGTCGATGTGCGTGAAGAGGAGGATTTTCACAAAGGCCACGTCCCGGGCGCGATCAATCTCGCCTTCGACAAATGGAACTCATGCGAAGGTCTGCGCAAGGACGCCTTGAATGTCATCTATTGTTATTCGCCGACCTGCCATCTCGCCGCCATGGCGGCACTGGAGTTTGCGAGCAAAGGTTATCCCGTGATGGAAATGGATGGTGGCTTCGAAGTGTGGAAACACAAGGACCTGGAAATCGAAAGCGAAGTGACCGGCACGCGCAACAAGTCATCGAAACGCGAACCGATTCTCGTTTGAGAACATTGCCGAAAAGTCTCTCCGATGAGGCCACGTGCCGTATCTGTCTATGGTTTGCGTCTTTCCCTTCAGGGAAGGACGTCTTCGCGCCACAGCGGCTGAAGGTCTTCTTCCAGCAAGGCTTTTCGTTTCCATTCCCGATCGGTGCCCTGTTGCTTGGCGATAGTGAGCGCCGTCATCCACCAACGATGCGCTTCCTTGAAACGGCGCAGCGTGCAGGCGTAGCGCGCAATCGTAAACGGGATAACCGGCTCGTGTTGGAATCGCGGCGCCGCGTCAACGAGAAGCTGCAATGCCTTGGGCAACCCGCCGTTGGGGACACTTCGCACGGCTTCGGCCAGCAGGAGTTGCGGCTCTACTATTTGGGGAACCAGCACCGAAAGCGTTTCCGCCACTTCGCAGGCAGCTTTCCAGTCATGTGCCTTTGCGAACATGCGCCAACGCAATGTGAGAACCGCCGGATGGTCGTGGTGTACCGGTGACACCTGATTCAATTCAGTAGCGGCCTCGATGCTATCACCAAGTTCCAGCCAGCCTTCAGCAGCGGCAATTCGTTGCTGGTTTTCCGGGCTGAGTTCGGCGGATGGCGCAGCAGGGCCGCCTTCGTCGTATGTATCGCTCGCGTGATCTCTGAAAAACATTCGGCGGACAATGGCATTGCCGAAG
>DATHEW010000560.1:0-9591 GCA_035318425.1 Candidatus Acidiferrum sp.
CTGCGGCCCATCCTTGGCAGCCTTCGCGTGAGGCTTCTTCTGCATAGGTCTGGCTGAGAGCTTCACGTGCCCGTGATTTTACCACGACAGGGGAGTCACAGAACCGCGTGGCGCTGTTTTCTTTTCCGTCACTCAAAGCCATCTCATAAACCGCAGCGGAGCGCGGCTGTGTCCGCAGACCAATCGCAGCACGTTTGAACGTCAATGACTATGGTACCCCCTTGCGGTTGACACTCCGCGCTCAGCCGCGTTCCGGGTTTTGTGAAACGATTTCCAAACAGAAGTCCCGCCAGCAATGGAATCTCACTGCCGACGGGACTATGCGTAGCCGCCTTTATTGGTTGGCGGCACAGGGACCAAGGACATTAAGTCCTTCTAAATCGTCATTATGGATTCTTCGTTACCTTGTACAGCCGCATGGGGACATTGGCTGGGGGCGCGTCCGTGTAGCTGAAGCTCGTACCGGTCCCCGTCAGCCCGGTGGAAAGCGGCGTCCACGTGCTGTCAGTGAGACTGGACTTGTAAGCAACGGTGTAAACGCCGCCCGAAACTGTCGGCCAAGTGAGAGCTATCTTGCCTGCACCCGCCGGATGGATGGTCACTTTCGCACCGGGAGTATTCCCGTAGTCGAAAATGGTCACGGTCGCGGTGGACAGAACGCCGACCGTGTAGTTTGCCGAGCCCGCAATGGTTAACACGACATCTTCAGCCGGTTCAGAGTCAAGGTCATCCAGCACGGCGACTGTCACGACAGTACTCGCAGCACCGGCGGGGATAGTTGCCGATGTTGCGAGCGTCTGGAAGTCGATGCCGTTTGCGGCTGTGCCACCGAGCGTGTAGTTCACCGTGAGCGCGGCGCTGGTGGAACCGCTGCGCGTGATGGTGAAGCTTCCGTTGGCTCCCGCTTCAGCCGCGTTGGGCGCAGACGCTGTAACGGTGAGCGTCGGTACTGTGCCGCCCGTGCCGACCGTGAATGTGGTGGTAATCGTGTTGTTCCCTTCGTTGCTTTCCGCGACGCGATTCATGTCATCGACACAAGCCACGAGCGTGTGCGCTCCCTCAGTTGCGAGCCATGCACCCAGGTTTCCGTTCGGTCCATCGAACGCGACGACATCGCGCGATTGTCCCGGCGCGAGGGAGGAATCGCCTTCGTACCACCATGTGACTTTCACGCCATCGAGAAAGAAGGAGCAGCCGTACGTTGCGAGAGCGCCGGCGGTGTTGCCCTGGTTCTTGATCGTGGCAGTAAAGTAAACGCTTTGGCCGGACTGCAGATTCGCCTGAGCCATGCCGATGGCGCTAACAATCAAATCGGTGCCGTTTACTGTATTCGTGTTCGTGCCGCCATCGGGAGGCTGGTTGGTGCCGACGGGCGCCTGGCCTTGTGAGATGGCCGAGGTGAGCTCGCGAATGTCGTTGATGCCCACAGGCTTCCACCGATGCGAGCCACGACTCCATTCGTCATTATGATAGAGGTAAACGTCACTGCCGACTTCAACCAGGGCCGGTGAAAAACTGTTCCCCGACGCGCCCGGTCCATTGATGGAAACGCCATTCACCATCGGACTGCCGAACTGGCCGACAAACAATCCGTTGTCGTAATAATGGAAAAACTGATTGGCCTGTCCGATGTCGTTCCAAAACTCCCCGTGGAAACCAGCCATGATGTTGCGTCCGCTCGTCATCACGTGGTTCCCACCCCATTCACACCAGCTATCGAAAGTGCCCTGACCATCCAACCCGCCGGCGCTCGGCATCGCCTTCCAAAGCCATTGACTCGTGCCTGGTTTCACGGCGCCCAGGTGAAAGCCGCTGCGGGTGCGGTCGGCATCGTACGAGATCACGAGGTTGCTCGCCATTTGCGGATAACCATAGTTGAAAGCTGCAACGCTGAATGGATCGCTCGCAAACGAACTGTTGCCGACGGGAGCGCTTCCGAGCGCGGCGGGCGGTCCCCACGTCGGGTTGCCTGAGCCGTCGAAACCGCTGAGCGGCTTGCGCTGGAATGTGACGGTGCCGCCGCCAAAGGAATAAGTCAGCATCGAGCCATCTTTCTCGATCTTCGCATAAACGTTCAACCCACGCGTGCCCGTCTCGCGTAAACCATTCGCCGTGATCTCCACGATCTGCCGCGAGCTGCCGGCTCCACCGTCGTACGCCGTCGCGTAAGTGCGGCCGTTGTTGAGCGTGACCACTTTGCACACGCCGTCTTCGAAGCCGTAGTAATGCCCCGGGAGGTTGTAGCCCCAGAAGTTCGTCATGACCCAGCCCTGCGCGAGCGGTTTGGTGTAATCGACGGCGTATTCGGTGAAGCGGTTGAAGACACGCTTCGGGTTGTTGAGATCCACCGACGCATTGTAAGAGTGCGGCTGGTAGCTGATCTCCGACGTGACCTGGCGCGAGGCGTTAAAGCGGATGGCGCGGCTCAGGAAGGTGTCGCAAACCCAGAACGAGCCGTCCTGCTGAAAAGCCAGCGGCGCCATGTACGTGTAGCGGCCCTGATCGACGTGCAGGAAGTAGAATTTGTCTGAGGTGACGCGCGGATCGCCCGCGTAGCTGTTTGGATTACCGTGGGTCCAAATCGTTGCGCCGTTTGCAGAGAACGCTTTCACCTGATGCGTGCTCGCATCTGCCACGATGATCGAACCATCCGCCGGAGAACACGCAATGTTCACGGGATTGCCAAAGCCGCTAATGGTTTGCACCGCGTTGCCGCCGCCGCTGTTCACGACGAAGCGGACAGCAGTGTTGCCAGAGATCGCCCAAAGATCACCCGACGCCGTGAGCGCAAGGTCCTTCGGTTGATTCACGCTGATCGTGCCGGTCTGGTTGCCGGAGTTTTTGTCGTAGATGTAAATCGCGTTTTGGTTCGGACGCGAGACGAACAGCAGGTTGCCGTTGCGCTGCACTTCGATCCAACCACGTCCACTACCGGCCGCGTTCTTCTTGTGTTGTCCATCGTTGAACGAGCCCGCGCTGCAATCGTTGAAGTTGTAAACGGCGATCTGTGCCGAGTTCAGCGCGTAGAGCTTGTTGCCATCAGTCGCGAGATCAGTCGCCGCATCCGAATAGATGTTGTGAATCGGCCCGAACGACTTCGTAACCTTGTTCGGGTTGCTCGTGTCGAAACGATAAAGCTCGTACTTATTCTCGTTGTATGCCGAGGTGTAGAATACCGTCGTGCCGTAGATCGCCATGCCCCAGATCGGTTCGAAGCCGCCATGCACGGAGGAGTTTGCGTTCGGGCTTGAGCTGTTTCCGACGACGCCTTCCCAAACGTACTGGACGTTGTGAGCAATCATCTTGATCGTGTAAGTGTCGTTCGCGACCGGTTGCTTGCTGTCATCAAGGCCATTCCAAAAAACCACGTTCGTGCCCTGTGCCTTGCGCTGACCGGAGAACAAAGTGCGCACCAGTGTCTCATCGTTTTTGTAAACACCGGCACTGCACGTGTAGTCGGCGTCGAGATTGAACACCGCGTATCTCAACGGAACAGTTTCATACGCGCCCACATCGGGAGCGTTGCCTTGCGGGCGAGGGGCGCCCATCGCATCCGTCACAGTCGGGATCGTGCCACGGCGCTTGCTCTCGTCACCCACTTGCGCGTGCTGGAAAGTTTTTTCCACGCCCGCGTCGATCGCGTTCGCCTGAACGGACGCGAGGCGGAAATCACCATTCGCCGCGTCCACAAACGTCGGCGCAAACGACATGCTCTGCGCCTCGGCCGCGTAACCGGTGCGGCGCTGACGTGAATCCGCGACGTCGGCGACATCAAGATTGTACCAAGTATTGGCCAGTGCGCGGTTGTTCACCTGCGCCGCGGAATAATTCGCGCCATCGATGCTCACAGCAGTTGCGCCGGCGGGATGGTACAAATTTCCGTTGCCGCGGTAAAATGCCTGGCTACCGTTGATCGACAGACACGCGCTGGCCTGCCCGCTCATCAGATTATTCAGGAACGAAAGGCGGACGGAGTTCGCATCAAACTGCGCACCGACGCTCCCGTTCACGATCGTGTTGTGACGAACGACCGCATCCGCGGAGTTGTTGAAGTAAAGGCCCGTGCCGGCGTTCGCCACGCAGTTCTGCACCAGAATTTTTGGTGAACTGTTCACCGAAAGGCCGCGTCCGTTGCCACTGAAACGGCAGCCATCCACCGTCACCTGTTTCGAAGCGCTGTTGATCTGCAACGCGGTGCCGCCATCCGACGAGAACGTAATATTGCGCAACGTGATCCAGCCCGCGCCCGAAAGAGCAGGGGAGCCGCCCGAGATGATCGCGGGCGTGGAACCATCCGCGCCAATGATCAGGCAATTATTGCGCGGGCTCGCGCCGCTGCGGGTCACTTGAAAGTCGTTTCCATTGTAAGTGCCTTCCTGGAGAATGATACGGGTGTTGCCACCGACCTGTGCGAGTGCGGAGGAAAGCGACATGGGCGAGCCTTGCGTACCATTGCCCGAACCGCTCGATGCCACGAAAAGCGTTGTCGCGTAGTTCTTCGTGTTTTCGAAGTTGCGCTTCACCTGCCACGGCGTGATCGCCACGGTCGAGACGCGCGCGGCTTCGAGAAAGCCGTTTTGGAAACGGCTGCCGCTGGTCGTCACGCCGCCGCCGATCTCGATGACACTCGATTTGATCGTGAACGAATCGTCTTCGTACGGCCCGAGGCGATCGGCGTTATTATCGAGCCACTTCTGTTCGAGCAATTCGCCGTCGAAGTACGTTCGCACGGTGCGCAGATCGTACGTGACCACGTAGTGATGCCATTGCTCGTCCGAGTATGGCAGCGGGATGACAGCGCCGCGATTGCCCGCGTACTGTCCGCCTTTGTTCTGGCTAAGGTTGATAACGATGGATCCCGGGCCTCCACCCCATTGCCAATCCGCATTCACGGCGAAGCCCGGTCCATGAACGATCGTGCCGTGCGGGTTGCTGGTGATGGATCCGCTGCCGGGCTTTTGCTTCATCCACCATTCGATGGTGATCGCGCCGAAGCCGCTGCTCATCCCTACTGGTTGACGCGTGATTGGAAGAGTCGAGAGATTGTTTTCGCTCAGGATGACCGTGCTCGCCGGTTGCGAATAAGCCATCACGCCAGGCGTGGTCGCCTGCGGAAACGGATCGGTGAATGGAAGCGCTTTGAAGTTGGCTGCGGCGAATACGTGCATCGCGCCCAAGAGCACGACTGCGAAGAGGCTGACGCCGCGGAGGATCTGAAGCTGAAACGCCCTTATCCCCCCAAAAGTAACTTTGATCGTTGTCTGTTCTTTCTGTTTTTCGTTTTTGTTTAAAATCGCAGTGCTGTCGGTACGTGAAGACACTGCGCCAATTGAAGGAATTGGATTCTTACGCACTCATGGGTTTAGCAGTGAGGGTGCCAGCGAGAGTTGAGCTTTGATTGGCGCTCGCTCTAACTGCGAGTGGAAGAAAGTGTCTTTCAACAAGACACCCGAAAACGAAACTGACCCGGGAATGGACACGAGCCCATCCTCGGGCTTTCCCCGTAGTGAACTCTCCTATCGGATGGTTCGCCGAAAAACTTTATCAAAGAATCTTTGAGCAGATTTCGCCCGCCGCAATCAAAGCATGCACAACCCGGAAATGAGCACGCATGAGTTGTGTACATCCGCCAGCTTTTGACTTCTATTTGGCGTAGCCCGGCTTCGGCTTTCCGTCATCACCGAGTTTGTCACAGGTCCACAACAGTCCGCGGGTAACGAGATCCAGATAAATATCACTCTTCATGGTGTCATTTCCGTGTCCGAGTGTGGTCGCAAACACGCGCGTGCCTTTGCCGACAATGTTAAGCCAAATCACGACGTGATCCTCCTTCGTCTCTTCTCCGTACGCTTTCGCCAGTGGGATCACGTTCGGCCAGACCCGTTCGTTTTTGTACAATTCGTCCTGCGGGTTGTGCCATTCCGCCGGGAATCCTTTCATGACCGGGTGTGCAGGGCTGGTTGTTTTTACATCGAGATCACGTCTCTTTTCGTGGCTGAATGACGTGATGCCCAGCGTTTCCCGCCATGCATCGGTTTTGCCCGCGCGATAACTGTGCGTTGAACAATGCAGCATGACGGCGGGCACGCCGGCCTTGTGAGCGGCCGCGATGTTCTCGATGAACTTGTCATCCGCGACCATCCCAAAACATTCGTTGTGAACGACCACGTCGTATCCCTGCCACCAGTTCGATTTCTCGTAGATTGATACGCGATTGGTCCGATCATCGCCTTCATGCACGACGGTGAACACGACGTTGGCTCTAGTTGAAATCCCTTCGCTCAGAATGTTCTTCTGATTCGCAAAATCATGGCAGCACCCGCCGCAGACGAGCAGCGCTTTGATCGGTTTGTTCGATTCCGCAGCCGATGCCACGACGCAGAACGACAGTGCAAGCGAAACAAAGGATTTGTGCATGACCCCACGTCAGACGATCCGATCGGCGTCGTCAATCCATAAGCTGTGAGGCGTAACTCGGTGCGTGGCTTGCGCGCGATTGTCCCGAATGCAAAACATTGCGCCATGCCGGCTCCAATCGTTCTCGGGTTCATGTTGTGCGCACTCTTATCCGTAACGTTAAGCGGATGTTACTCGCCCGCGCGTCGGCTGGAGGTTGCCGCCGTGAAGAAGGTGCTGCCCGACATGTCACGCTCGGAAGCCGAAATCGTTTTGGGCCGTCCCGGTGAAATCACGCTCGGCTCCAACGGCAAAACCGTCGCGCGCTATTTCTTTCGCGAGAACCGCCGCTCCGTTGAGGGAAATCCGGAACTGCTGTTTCGAACGTTGACACTGCTCTACGGCTCAAGTGGCAACCTCGAACGCAAACTCCACGACGAGAGCCTCACGCCAATTCGGCGCGCCAATCATTGGATCGAAATCGGACCCGCCCTCAGCGCCGGCTCGCTCGTCATCACGAAGCGCAAGGACCGAGTAGAGAGTCTCGTCGCGCGATTCGGCGAGCCGACTTCGCGCTCGCTCGTGCCGGAGGGAAACACCTTGCTCGTTTGGGAACACTACCGGCGACGCGCAGATCGACTGGGCCAGCCGGAGGCGAAAACACTGCGGGTGATCCTCACTCAAGACGGGTCGGTGGGCGATTACATGCTGACGATTGCCGATCCGCGTTCGTTGCTTTCGTGGTGAGCGGCGCGTTTGCGCCGCCTCTGCGAGTGATCTAGTTTTGGCCGCCGCAGCGCAAAGAAAGGTCAGAAAGATTGAAAAGAAATTGCCCCGGCGCGTCGATATTCACATTGTAAGCGGCTAAAGCCCCGGAATCAGAAAGGCGTGAGCTATGAATAATTGGAAACCGTCGTGGTGCAACAGTGCGGACCATCTTTGGAGGCCGGACCGTCGTGACTTCCTTCACGTCGGCGTCGTCGGCGCTCTTGGGTTGAGCCTGGGCAATCTTTTCAAACTCGAAGCGCTTGCCTCGGAGCAGAAGTCACTCACCAGCGGAAGCGCGCCCAAGGCGGCGGCGCAATCCGTCATCCAAATTTATCTCCCAGGCGGAATGGCCGCACAGGAATCATTCGATCCCAAGCCGCTCGCGCCCGTCGAATACCGCGGTCCGCTCGGGACCGTGAAGACCAAGATGCCCGGCGTGGTTTTCTCGGAGTTGATGGCCAAGACGGCTGAGATCTCCGACAAGATTTGTGTCGTGCGGTCGATGACGCACGGCGAAGCGGATCACGATCGCGGCACGCACAACATGTTCACGGGGTATCGGCCGAGTCCGGCGATTCAATTTCCAAGCTACGGCAGCATCGTATCTCATGAACTCGGCTCGCGGAACGACTTGCCTCCATACGTCTGCATTCCAGGCATGCCGAACACTTTTGCGGGAACCGGCTATCTCGGCTCCGCGTACGGGCCTTTCAGCCTGGGCAGCGATCCGGCGAATGCCGGCTTCAAAGTTCGCGACCTCAATCTCCCGCAAGGCGTCGATGAAAAGCGCTTCGCGATGCGCAAGGATTTGCGTGCCGCGGTGGATGAACATTTCAGCCAGCTCGAGAAATCAGACGCTCTCGACGGCATGGACTCCTTCTATCAGCGCGCCTACGCGATGCTTTCCTCAGAGAAAGCCCGCGCTGCGTTTGCGATTCAGGATGAGCCCGACAAGCTGCGTGACGAATACGGCCGCACCGATGCCGGACAACGAATGCTGCTCGCGCGCCGCCTCGTCGAAGCGGGCGTTCGCTTTGTGTCGCTCACCTACGGTGGATGGGATCATCACGACAACATCAAGAACGCGATGACCACGCAGATGCCGAAGTTCGATCAGGCGTTCGCGACCTTGATCCGTGATCTCGATAAGCGCGGCATGCTCGACAGCACGCTGGTGATGGTCACGACGGAGTTCGGCCGCACGCCCAAGATCAACAACACGGCTGGACGCGATCATTATCCGAAGGTGTTCAGCGTCATTCTCGCCGGTGGCGGCATCAAGCGCGGTGTGGTTCATGGATCGACCGATCCCACGGCCAGCGAGCCGGATCAGAATCCGCTGCAGGTGCCGGATCTCGCCGCGACCGTTTACAACCAACTTGGCATCAATCCCGACAAGGTGTTGTACGCGCCCGGCCCGCGACCGATCGTCATCGTCAAGGACGGCACGGTCGTCAAAGAACTGCTCGCCTGACAATGAAAGCGCTGCTGGTTGGTGTGTGGCTCGCGGCGCTTGCATTCAGCGCCTCCGCTGCTTCACCGCGACTCAATTCCATCTCTCCCGCCGGCGCGCAACGCGGCACGGAAATCGAAACGAAGCTGAATGGCGCTCGCCTCGACGATTCACCCGAGATCGTCTTCGCCGGCAAAGGTATCCAGGTGGCGAAGATTGAATCCGCAAAGACCAACCAACTCAAAGCGCGGTTGATAATCGCGCCTGACTGTCCGCTCGGCGAACATCAGCTTCGCGTGCGCACCGCCGATGGTGTTTCGGAACTGCGTACGTTTTGGATTGGCGTTTACACCAACCTTGCTGAGTTCGAGACCAACAACACGACCAGGCAGGCGCACCTTGTTCCACTCGGCGTCACGATCAATGGAAGCTCAGGCGGCGATGACGTGGATTACTTCCGCGTGGATGCGAAGAAGGGCCAGCGAATCTCCGCTGAAGTGGAAGCTATTCGCCTCGGCCGCGCCATGCTCGATCCGTTGCTGAGCCTGCGCGATGCCGATGGCAACGTGCTCGCCGAATCCGATGACACCACATTGCTGGCTCAAGACGCGTTTGTCTCGATCGTCGCTCCGAAGGACGGCGCGTACTACATCGAGATGCGCGACGGCACTTACAGCGGCAATGGCTCGATCGATTATCGGCTGCACATCGGTGCGTTCCCGCGTCCATCCATGATCTTTCCACTCGGCGGGAAAACGGACGAGGAAGTGACGTTCAAGTTCATCGGCGATGTCACAGGTGAGTTTTCAAACAAGGTGAAACTCCACGGAGTCAACGGGGAAAAGGTGGGAATTCATGCGGAACAAAATGGTGAAATGTCTCCGTCACCGAATTGGATTCGTGTTTCCACGTTCGACAACGCCATCGAGATGGAGCCGAACGACAAGCGCGAGAATGCGAGTGGTTACGGTGAG
>DATHEW010000561.1:0-8502 GCA_035318425.1 Candidatus Acidiferrum sp.
TAGTCCAGCCACCACGCGGCACGGTTTGTTGACATGATAATCGTTCCGCGAATTCCCACGACGACGAACTTCCCAGCACCGAATGTAAGGCTTGCAAGATTCTCGTAGTAAGTCCCCACGCGAAACCAGTTCGTGCCATCAAGGGACTCGGCGAGAAAGGAGCCGGATCTACCGAATTGCCGGTGGGTCAGCAGCGCGACAGAACCGCCGTTTGTATCGCATGCGAGGCCGACCACATCCGCTCCGTCCGCAAAGTCAGAATACCTCGTTACCCACTTTTGCTCGTCACGCGACGTGGCGAGAGTAGTTCCGACCGCGACGGTGATTCCGTTTCCGCGTGCCATTGAGGTCACACCACCTGGCAATGGGCTGTCGGTGATCGTTCCTTTGGAGGTCACTCTCCACTGACGCATCCCTTCAGATGCCTCGCTGCCTGTAAACACATGAAAACTGTGTGAGGCTCCAACGATGCCGGACAAATAACGCGTCGGGACGGACCCACAATGCCGCCATCGCAGACCATTCATGGACAAGAAGAGGTCGCCGTCTTCCGAGATCCCAAAAACTTACCGCGGCAGAAGGCGACTGATAGAAGTATCGCCGTTGTTCCCACATCGACATCAATCCAGTCAGCGGCGTTCCGCGAAACTACAGCTCGTCCATGCCATCCCACCGCGACAAAACGACCGCGACCGAACGCAACAGACGTAGCCGGAATATCCGTTGACTCATACCAAAGAAAATTATCTCGATGCACAACCACAACGTGGTTCTTGCCGAACACGACCTGCCTGGCGACAGGAAACCAAAAATCCCAGTCTATGGCGTTGGTGGAGGTGGCGTATCTGCCATCAATCGCGGCGATGTACCATTGCTTCCCATAGGTAATGCTGGTCGCATGCAGAGGCAGGAACGCTGCGTCGGGTCGGTGACTCGCATTCGCTGGCTGGTCCAATCGATCCCATTTGTTGATGTTGAGACGATCCCAGCCTCTCCGAAGGCAATAAAGCGCCCGTCGGCGAAGATCACCTGATCAACATTGCCGGCGGGCGTGGGATTCAGCCATGTCCAAGAGGTGAGCAGCGCCGAAACAGCACGTTGCCGTGCAAAAGAGGACTGAAAGACGTTTGGCGTTCATAGAAAGAGTGGCCGTCAGTATTGAAACGATGATCCACGAATCCAAATTCTTTCCGCGGAAGACGTGCTTCGCGACCCTTTTCGAAGGGTGAGCGCGCCTGTTTTTCTCAACGTGTTCAACGGGCGCGTTGGAGCGATTGGTCAACGAACTTCATCAAGTCCGCGGGGCGGACCGAGGATCACACTGGCAACCATTGCTGCACGCAGTCCGTCGCGGTCCTGCACCAATTGAACGGCGCGCCGAATGGTCGCCGAGCGTTCGGCGTGGTGAACGAACGCAACCTTGCCATGCCGGTGCGCGCCCTCTTGAAAACGATGCGCGATCCGTTGCTGCAGTTTGGACGCATGTTCGAGGCGGGCATCTGTCTCACGCAAAGCCGCTCGGACGTGCAAGTGCGCCTTTTCGAGCGCCGTGGTGTGGCTCAGAGCGCCTTCCTCCTCGTACGACGGCAATGGCGGTGGCGGCGCGTAAACGATTGGCGGTGGGACATCGCGACGAACGGGAGGCGGCGCTTGCCGATTCTCCAGCAGATCGCGCAGTTCCTCTTCCCACGACTTCGAGCGCGACACCGGCGGCGCTTTAGGTTGTTGACGCTGCCGTTGGGAAGGAGCGTGAGGTTGAGGGCCGCGCGGCAGGTCGTGGTATTCGTCCGCCGATTCCTTTTGCGCCTTGCTCTTCAGCCACCTCGCTAGCAGAGCGAAGGCGGCGAAGATCAGGATCGGAACGAGACTTTCGATGCCCGCGAAAAAGATCATGTGTTGGGCTGGTTCTTGGATGGGCCGCCACTGCCTCCCGCGATGCTATCGCGCATGCCGGTGTCCGCCTGCACGTTCTTCATGCGGTAATAATCCATCACGCCCAGATTGCCGGAGCGGAATGCTTCGGCCATCGCGAGCGGCACCTGAGCTTCGGCTTCCACGACACGGGCGCGCATCTCGGCCACGCGCGCCACCATTTCCTGTTCGGTGGCGACAGCGGCAGCGCGACGGACTTCCGCTTGCGCCTGCGCGATGAGCTTGTTCGCTTCAGCTTGTTCGGCCTGCAACTTCGCGCCCACGTTTTCGCCGACGTCCACATCGGCAATGTCGATGGAAAGAATTTCAAAGGCCGTGTGCGAATCGAGCGCCTTGTCCAAAACGGTTTTCGAGATGCGATCAGGATTTTCCAACACGTCCTTGTAGCTGTTGGCTGAACCGATCGTGGAAACGATGCCTTCACCGACGCGGGCGATGATCGTTTCTTCCGTGGCGCCGCCGACGAAGCGTTCGAGATTGGTGCGCACGGTCACTCGCGCGCGGGCTTTGATGACAATACCGTCCTTGGCCACGGCATCGATGGTGATCTTGCCGGAAGTCGGCGCAGGACAATCAATGACCTTCGGATTTACGGAGGTCTTCACGGCTTCGAGCACGGTCTTGCCGGTGCCCTTGGTCGCGAGATCGATGGCGCAGGCGCGATCGAAATCGAGATGAATACCGGCCTTCTTCGCTGCAACCAAAGCGCGGACAACCATCTCCACGTCGCCGCCGGCGAGATAATGGGTCGAAAGGTCATCGATCGTGAGCGGCAGTCCGGACTTCACTGCGATGATGCGCGAGTCCACCACCATGCCGACGGGAACGCGGCGCAGTCGCAACGCGATCAACTCGACGATGCCAACGGGCGCGCCGCTGGTCCACGCACGCACCCAGATGCTGAGGAAGTTGATGCAAAAGATGAAAATGATGAGGAGGAAAATGGCCAGCACTGCGAAGCCGACTAAGTACAGCGGCGAGATAGGCAGGGCAGCGAGCAACAAATGGTCTTTCATAGTTCAGGTCGATTGAGCAGACGTTTCTGAGAGAGCGCGGACGACGACACGCATTCCTTCGATCGCGATGACTTTGACCGGCGTGTCCCGGTCAATCATCGCACCTTCAGTCACCACATCGACGCGCTGACCATTGATGAGCGCCGTACCGCTTGGGCGCAACGGCGTGAGCGCGGAGCCAGTCTGGTGCAGCAGTTCCGGACGTTCTGCGTTGATATTGCCCACGGTGTTTTGGAGCGTGAACACTTTGGCGAATCGGGAGGTGGGAAAGAATTTCAGCCACAATATCGTGCCGGCAATCACGCCGATGAGCACGCTGATGAGGACACCTGACCCGGCTTGCGGGCCGAAGTTTATGTACGCGGCGATCACTCCTGCCATGAGGCAGAGCAACCCGAGTATGCCGGCGATCATTCCCGGCAGCACCGTTTCCAGCAGCAGCAGGATGGTGCCGATCGCGAGCAAGGTGATGACGACGCCCATGCCGCGGAGTCTATGCGCGAGAAAACATGCAGCAAGTGGAATAACCCAAAGTGAATTCCAGCACGGCGCGGTTTCGTGCCGGCACCCGCGCGTGAGTACGATTCAATTTCCGCGTACGAAGCGGGCGACGTATGCGCCATCCACTCCATGCTCCCACGGCGTGAGGGCGCGCTCGCGTTGGAAGTGAACGTGAGGGTGTTCGTTGAGAAACTCGCGGACCACTTGCTCGTTTTCCTCGGGCTCCAAACTGCACGTGCTGTAAACGAGGGTGCCGCCGGGCTTGAGACGAAGGACGGCGGAGCGCAGCAGGTCGAGTTGTGTCGTGCGCAAGCGCTGCAACTCCTCAGCTCGAATGCGCCAGCGTAAATCCACTCGCCGACGCATCACGCCAGTGTTGCTGCATGGAGCATCGAGGAGAATGCGGTCGGCGGGAGTCGCGAGACGAGTATCGAGAGTCCCGGGCAACGTGGTCTCGATGTTCGTGACGCCGAGGCGTGTGGCGTTGTCGGTGACGAGTTGAAGCCGTGCCTCGCTCGTATCATGCGCGATGATCCTGCCGGTGTTCTTCATTCGTTCGGCGATGAAGTTCGTCTTGCCGCCCGGAGCAGCACACAGGTCGAGGATGGTTTCTCCGGGCTGAGCCTCAAGTTCCATGACGGCGAGAAGCGTGCTCGGATCCTGGATGTAGAATTTGCCTTCGATGAAACTCGGCAATGACGCAAGCGGCGGATGTGAGACAAGTTCGTAAACGAACGAATCGCGTGCCCATTCGACAGGAACGAGCTTCGCCTCCACGCCTTCCTTCGCCCATTGCTCGCGAAGTTTATTCACGTCGGCCTTCACGAGGTTGACGCGTGCGAAGGTTTTCGGAGGCGAGTTGTTCCAGTCGAGAAGTTGAATGAGCCGGTCGCGACCGAGACGCTGTTGCCAGCGTTCGCAGAGCCATGCCGGATGGGACCACGCCAGCGCGACATCATTTTGCTTCAATCCCTTGATCAAGCTTTCGGTGGTATCGCGCTCGCGAATGAAACCGCGCAGGACGGCGTTCACGAAACCGGCTTGAGGTCCGCAGCCCATCGCGCGCGCGAGTTCCACGGTTTCATTCACCGCGGCGTGATCGGGAATGCGCGTGAGCCAGAAGAGTTGATAGATGGCCATGCGCAAGAGCACGCGCAGCGTCGCTTTTTGCTCGCGACCCTGCGTCCGGCGCGAGATCAGCCAATCGATCGGGCCCTGCCATCGCACCACGCCGTAGGCAATCTCCTGCGTGAGACCGCGGTCTTCCGGAGTGAGTTGCGAGCCCACCAGCGCGCGATCCAGCGTTTCTTCGATGTAGCCTTTTCCCGACTCGCGTTGGAGCAGTGCACGGGCGGCAATTTCTCTTGGTTTTTGAATATTCACACTCTACAAATTCACTTCGCTCAAACCTGGGCAGAATCCAAGCATTTATGAGAGAAGAGTTCGAAAAGCTGGCCGCAGGTGGAAAGATCAGTCCCAAGCACGTTGAGCCGCTCACGACGCTCGCCCAAACGGGTTATTGCTTTCACCGCAGCTGGGGTTTCGGAAAAATCACCACCGTTGATACGGTGTTCGCCCGCTTCGTCATCGACTTCCACAACAAGGCGGGACACCCGATGGATCTGGGATTTGCCGCTGATTCGCTCAAGCCCATTTCCCCCGACCACATCCTCGCGCGCAAAGCCAGTGATCTCGAAGGATTGCGCAAGCTCGCCGCCCTGGATCATCTCGAAGTGATCAAGCTCGTGCTCAAAAGCTACGGCGGAAAAGCCACCGTCGATCAAATCCAGCAAGTGCTCGTGCCCGACGTCATCGCGTCGGATTGGAAGAAATGGTGGGAGACAGCCAAGCGCGAGCTGAAGAAGAACGGGCATTTTCAGGTACCGCTGAAGAAGAGCGATCCGATCGTTTATCAGGCTGATGAAGTCTCGCTTCAGGACCGATTGCTCAAAGATTTCCGCGGTTCAAAAGGTTTGAAGGCGCGCACGACGGCGGCAAACGAGGTGTTGAAGAACTTTGCGGACTTGAACGACAAGCCCGGCGCCGCCACGGAGGTCAATGCCGCGCTCAATCTCGAGATTGCCACACATGTGCGCACCCAACCCGCCGTTGCACTGGAAGCGATGTTCGTCCGTGATGACCTTCGTGAAGCAGCGGTCATTACCGCAGAGGCAGGCGAACTGACGCCGCAGACGATCTGGTCGGGGGACCTGAAATTCGGCGCGTTGTTGGAAGCATTGCCCGCGGCGAAGCATCGCCGTGCGCTCGCATCGTTCAAGGAATCGACACCACTTTGGTTCGAGGTGGTGAAAGTCGCGTTGAACTCTTCCTCCGCGAAACTCTGTTCCGAGCTTGCACACATCCTCGTCGAGAACGGGAAGCTCGACGTTTTGAAAGAAACGCTCGCGGCACTCATCAGCCGTCACACCGCCAGCACGGAGCTGTTGCTTTGGCTGGCCAAAGAACGATCCGACACTTTCGCCGACATTCTCGGGCCGGAAGTGTTTCGCGCCATGCTGAGCGCGATGGAACGCGACCAGTTCAACGAGAAGAAGTCGAACAAGCTCGGTGATTTCATCCTGAGCGACCAGAGCTTGCTCGTGGAACTGATCGGCTCGGCGGATCTCGAAGTGATCAAAGATCTCACGCGCGCTCTCCAGCTCTCGCCCTGTTTCGAAGACATGGACAAGCGCTCGTTGCTCGCGCGCATCGTGAAGAGCTATCCGGCCATTCAAGTGTTGATCAGCGGCGAGGCGCAGCGGCAGGAAACCACCTACGTCGTGTCGTGGAGCAGCTTGGAGCGCCGCAAGGACGAGTATCAGGAGCTCGTGCAGAAGAAGATTCCTGCGAACTCGAAGGAGATCGCGATCGCGCGCAGCTACGGCGACTTGCGCGAGAATCACGAATACAAAGCGGCCAAGGAGATGCAGAAAATTCTCATGCGCCGCAAATCCGAGCTGGAGCAACAGCTTGTTCGCGCACGTGGATCTGATTTCGCAAATCCTCGCACTGACGTGGTGAGCATCGGCACCCGGGTGCGGTTGGTGGATGTGGTGTCGCAGCAACCGGACACCTACACAGTGCTTGGCGCGTGGGACGGCGAGCCGGAAAAGCAGATTCTCAGTTATCTCACCCCGCTGGCGCAGAAGCTTTTGAGCAAAACGGTCGGGGAAGAGGTTGAACTTGAGACAGATTCCGGGGTGAAGAAGTACCGGATCGATTCAATCCAGTCCGTGATGCCGGCGGCTTCTCAGCCCAGCGCCCCGCAGCAGGTAGCCTGATTTCATTTGTTTTTGAAGAAACGCGCGCACTTTCCGAGTGCGCGCGTTTTGCTTTTGGCAAGTGGCAGAGTTCTTGCAATGCACTGTCCAAGTCCGGGCACTGGGTAGCCAAAGATGGCTTTCAAGACTGTCCGGCGACGAATTGTCAAAAACATGGGCAGCGACGCCAACATTGCGAGAGCGAAGATCATGCTGGTCGATGACGACCAGGATTTCCTCGAAGTCTATTGGGAGATTCTCAAAGGAATCCCCATCGCTCCTGAAGTTCACACCGCCTCCACGGGGGCTCGCGCTCTCGCGTTGCTCGAATCGGAGCCGTTCAATCTCCTCATCGTGGACTTGAACATGCCGAAGATGGACGGCCTTCAGGTCATTGCCATTGCACGCCGGAAATATCCGCGCCTGCGCATCGTGGTCTGGACCGCCATCGCCGACGAACAATTCCGCGCGCGTGCTTACGGAATGGGCGTTGATCAGTACTGGCAGAAGCCGGGCTCTGACGACGATCGGAAACATTTCATCGAATCCATCGAGACGTTGCTGCAACACGAAGCGCAAGGCGGCTTCCGTGGCGTGCAGAGCAAGAGCCTCGTCGATCTCATCCAACTCGAATGTCTTTCCCAAAACTCCACCTTGTTGCGCATCAGCAATGGGACGTTGAACGGAAAGATTTGGATCGAGAGCGGCGAAGTCGTCGATGCCGAAACCTCCGATCTCAAAGGCGAAGCCGCCTTCCGCGCGATTCTCGGCTGGAAAGCCGGCAACTTCGAATTGCTCCCGGGGGTTGATGGACGCGAGCGCACGATTTTCAGTTCGTATCACGCGCTGCTGCTCGAAGTCGCGCAGGCGCTGGACGAAGCCGGCGGCGGCGTCACGCCACTTACGCCGATCGATCCTGACGCCCCAACGTCGCCGCTCATGGCGCTCACACGCTTCAGCGGTGTGCAATGGGTGCTCAGTGTTGGGGCCGCGCCCAAGTTCAACGTGCAGTCGTGGGGACTCGAAACTCCCGATCAGGTTTCGGACTGGGCGACTGAGTCGCTCAAGTCATTTGCCGAACTTGGAGACAAGCTCCAGGCTGGGCCGCTCCAGCAGATCACTGCAATGAGCGCTTCAAATCACGTGGCTTTTGCCGATTCAATAAAAGGCGAGTTGTGCGTTGGCTTCCGCTCGACGCTCAAATCCGACGAAGTGCGGGAGAGCATGAGAAATATTTTGGCAAAATGGCTGTCTTGAAAAAATTCTTCTCGAAGGGCAATCGCATGCGATTGACCAAGCTGCCGTCCGGCGCGTTTGCGCTGGATCGCGACGGGCACGTGATCGTGTCCACTTTACCGGGCAGCTTCCCGGAGGCGCAGATGCGCGAGATCGGCCAGCGCGTGCTTGAATTTTTCCGCGGGGCGCAGACGGCGCAGGTGCCGATGCAGGAACTAAACGTGTATTATCCAAGTTTGAAACTGACCGCGCGAAACCTCCGCGGCGGTGCGATCATTTTCCTCGCGCCACAATCACTCCCCAAAAACTGAGTCTATGAGTGCCAAGAAGCTCAACGAAATCATCATCCGGATGGAGAACTATCTGGAGTGCTGGAAGCAGTTCAACCACTACCTGGGGCTGGCGCGCTTCAAGAAGTTTTCCCTCGATGACGAGAACCAGTTCATGGAGATCAAGAGCGTCATCACGCAGGAACTCGAACTCATCCTCGCTTTCATGGAAGGCGCGCAGGTCAGTCGCGAAGACGTTCACAGTCTCATGACATCGGTGCCTTCGAT